>JBDSGZ010000017.1:0-11026 GCA_039918735.1 Ginsengibacter sp. | reverse complement strand
GAAGCAGAGAGGAATAACGGCATTGTTGATGCAATATTTAAGGAATGGTTTTGAAGTGGTAGCCAGGAAACGACATCTTTTACTGTGAAGAATGAAGGTGGTGATGTTCCAGCTCATAATAAATATAGCCGTTGCCATACCGGTGATGGCGGCGGCGGCAACGTTCACATTACCGAGGTATTCCGGTGCAAGAAATAAACCATTGGCCCCAAATATTTTCAGAAAATGCCCGGTAAGCGTTAGAAAAAGAATTAACCAGAAGAATAACAATACCTGGAACTTCCTGAAGTGTAGCAGAAGTAATTGTATCGGGAATGAAAAATAAAAGTTCTGCAAAAATTCTTTCATATCCGTGGTTAATAAAAATGGTTTCTGTTAATCTTGATGAGCTGGCAGACGGATGGACTTTATGATGTAAAGCATAAAAATGACCGACATTAAAAAGAGCATTGCAAACAACTGATGGGCAACGCCAAACCAAACGAGATTATTGCCATAAGGTGATGTGACCACTGTGGCAATTCCAAGGCCTGCTTGTATTAATATTAAGAGGCCGGGAATTACTCTCGTTTTTCTAAACAGAGTTGTTCCCGGAATTCTAAAGGCCTTATACTGCCAAATGAAAACCAATATTAAAATAATATAGGCAAGACCCCGATGAATAAATTGAACAGTGATCTTATTATCGATTAAATTTTTCCAGCCCGGAAAAACATTCAATTGGTCAGGTATCCATTGGCCGTTAATTGTTGGCCATGTGGGCGCCGATGTTGCCGCGTGTAAACCAGCCATGAAGGCTCCATACACTAATTGTACAGCAAGTATAAAAATAATAATAAAAGTGACCTGTCTCAGGCTGTGGTTAACAGTTAACATACTTTTTGGTACTGAAATGTTCAGCGCAAACCAAAACGTATAACACAGTAAAACCAAGGCGGCAATAAAGTGTGTCGCCAATTGTATGTGACCCACAAACATTTTTTCAGGAACCAGCCCACTTTGAACCATGATCCATCCAATGGCTCCTTGCATCATTCCGAGAAGGAACAGAATGATCAGCGGGATGATCATGCGCTGTCTGAATTGTTTAGTAATAAGAAAATAGAAAAATCCAAACAAAAAAACCAATCCCATAAGCCTGGCCCAAAGACGATGAAACCATTCCCAGAAAAAAATAAATTTAAAATCGTTCAAAGAAAAGTCGGCATGGATAAAACGAAACTGATCCGTCATTTTATATTTATCAAACTCCTCCTGCCACTGCACATTGTTTTGGGGAGGTAACACTCCTGTAATGGGATTCCATTCTGTAATGCTCAATCCCGATTCTGTTAACCGTGTAATTCCGCCCAATAGAATTTGGATCATCAGCATGACAACGCCAATATATAACCATCTTGAAACATTTTTTTCCCGGTTAGTTTGCAGCATTTCTTGCATGGCCTTGCAGTATTTCTATTTTATTTTTTTTATAAAAAGTGATTGATCCGCGAAGGTAACCTGCAATCATGTAGAAAGTTCCTCCCTGTTCCTAAAGGGAGCATGTTGAAAATTATTTAGTCGCTTAATCCGAATTCAATTTTATTTTTGACCAAACTAAGTTGTTGCTTTTACCTTTTTATCATAATAAATTTTGCGAAGCCGGTCTCGATGAGGTGGGACGCGGATGTTTCGCCGGGCCTGTATTCGCGGCGGCCGTTATTTTGCCGGGAGATTTTTATCATCCTTCTCTTAACGATTCCAAACAACTGACTGCAGAAGAGCGGGAAACTTTACGACCTATAATTGAAAAGGAAGCGATCGCTTACGCCGTGGCAAGTGTAAGTAATGAGGAAATAGATCGAATTAATATTCTGCAGGCGTCTTTCAAGGCTATGCATCTTGCTTTGAATAAGCTGAAAAACAAGCCTGAGATCTTGCTGGTTGATGGCAACCGGTTTAACCCATACAAAAAGATTCCACATCATTGCATAGTTAAAGGAGACGGAATATACGCTTCTATCGCAGCAGCAAGCGTGCTTGCCAAAACCTACAGGGATGCCCACATGAGAAACCTGCACAAAAAGTATCAAATGTATGCATGGCATCGTAACAAAGGCTATGGAACAATAGAACATCGCAGTGCAATTGAAAACCATGGACTTTGTTGTTACCATCGCAAGAGCTTCAATATCTTTGCTGCCCGTCTGTATAGAGATTCTATTGGAGGCTTCTGCGACGAACCGCAAATTTCATCTTTTTAATTTCCTTCCATTAAACCTGAGATTTATTTCTCCGTCATAGATCCTGAACAAATTTTTTTAACACTTTAATTTAGAATTTATGAAAGCAAAAAACTTTACCTTATTGGCAATCCTGCTTTGTGCAATGACCGCCAATGTAAATGCACAGGCACGAAAGGCTCCACGTAATGAACATCGCAGAATTGCACAGGGCGTGAAAAGCGGCGAACTCACAAAGCATGAAACGAAGACTTTGGTCCACCAGCAAAAGGAAATCCGGCAGGATAAAAAACTGGCAAAAGCCGACGGACAGATTACTCACGCTGAGAGAAAGCAAATAAAGCGTGAGGAAAAAATTGCCAGCCGTAATATTTATAGAAAAAAACACAACGACAAAGACCGCAATTGAATTGGTTGGGTGAATATTAGACTAACTGGACCGTCCGCATTGAGGACGGTTTTTTTGTCTAATAAAGAACGGGATTTGCAAGATGATCAGCTAAGAAGTGTGTATTGTAACAAGTAAACTATAATACCGGAAAAATAACCTATCAGCGCAAGCCATGTTATCTTTTTGAGATACCAAAAGAAAGAAATTTTCTCCATTCCCATAGCTGCTATCCCTGCTGCAGAACCTATTATTAGTGCGCTTCCGCCCGTCCCGGCAGCATAGGCCAAAAACTCCCAGAAAAAATGGTCAGGTGGGTATTGCGTCAGGCTATACATCCCCTGCGATGCTGCTACTAAAGGAACATTATCAATAATAGCAGAGAGCAGTCCAAGACTTGTTACAATGATTGTGTCGTTTTTTACCGTGTTAGCGAGCCAAGTCGAAAGTTCGGTCAATTGTCCGGTTGCCTGTAGAGCCCCGATACTCAATAGAATTCCGAGAAAAAATAAAATACTTGGCGTATCAATTTTGCGCAAAGCATAGACAACTGTCATCGTACCTTTTTCCTTGTCAGGCGAATCTCTTTGATTGTGAAAAATTTCAATAATGATCCACATAAAGCTAAGTCCTAATAATATCGCCATGAATGGAGGCAGCCCTGTCAGTGTTTTAAATATTGGCACAAAAATCAGTACTCCTGCTCCCAACAGGAAAACAAATTTTCTTTCAAAGGGAGGTTTTACGGCTATGTTTGAGTCTTTCGAAATGTTCCCAACTTCGCCCTTCATCCTGAATGAAACGATGATTAACGGCACAAGTAAGCAGGTAAGGCTTGGAAGAATTAACCATTGAATGATATTTGACGCCGTAATTTGCCCTCCGATCCAAAGCATGGTTGTAGTCACATCGCCCAAGGGAGACCAGGCGCCGCCTGCATTTGCGGCTACGACAGTCATCCCGGTAAAAAACAATCGTTGTTCTTTGTTAGGAACTAGTTTTCTTATAAATGATACTACAACAATCGTAGTAGCAAGATTATCCAAAAGTGCAGAGAGAAAAAACGTGACAAGCGCGATAATCCAAAGAAGCTTTAAAGTACTTTTTGTTTTAATTCTGTCTGTGATCTCCTGGAAACCATCATGAGAATCTATCAACTCGACAATTGTCATAGCACTTAAAAGAAAAAATAAAATTCCGGCAATTTCCCCGAGGTGCTCCATCAACTGTTCTGTCACATGTTCATGATCATTTGCGCCAATGATATAAATTGTCCAGCAAATAACTCCTGTCAGCAAAGCGCTCGCTGCCTTATTTATCTTCAGGCTGTGTTCCATAGCAATAGCTGTATAGCCTAAAATGAAAGTGATAATAATTGCCAGGGTCATGTCAATGATATTGATTAGACGGTTTCAGTTAGTCGAACCGAGGGGAAGATCAGTGATTGATCAAATCTTCCGTATCCGTTCAAATATAAAACTCCCGCAAGATTTATTTTTAAATTTGTCTGAATTTTATTTTACACAAGACAGGAGTCTCCAACGATCAAATGGAAATTTATAACATCATCACTTTAATAATAGTACTCGCAGCAATTTTTGGTTACGTGAACTTCAGGTTTATAAAATTGCCAGGCACAATAGGTATTATGCTCATTTCTGTGGTCGCCTCATTGGTTGTTATTGGTCTGGGTAGAATAAGCTCTCAATTTTTCGCGGAAACAACGAGAATGCTGGGAACGATTGATTTTCACACGGCGTTGATGAAGGTAATGCTGAGCTTCCTGCTTTTTGCCGGTGGAATCCACATCGATGCAAAAAAGCTGAAGTCGGAACGGGCTTCTATCATCACGTTCGCCACTGTGAGTGTTATCATTTCCACCTTTATTGTAGGCACGCTGATGTACGGTGCGATACACCTTTTTGGACTTTCAGTGAACTATCTATATTGCCTGTTGTTCGGAGCTTTAATTTCTCCTACCGACCCCATTGCCGCCATGGGTATTTTGAGGAAAGCAAGAATTCCTTCCTCGCTTGAAATTAAAATAAACGGTGAGAGTCTTTTCAACGATGGTGTTGGCGTTGTTTCTTTCACTATTCTTCTCGCCATTGCCAACCTGGGAATAGAAAATACTTCTGTGTGGGGCATTATCTGGCTTTTTATTAAGGAAGCTGGTGGAGGTTTAATTTTTGGCTATGTTCTTGGATACATTGGGTTTTGGGCACTCAGGACCATTGATAATTATATCGTGGAAACAATGGTAACTCTTGCAATCGTGATGGGTGGATATTTTCTTGCAGAGAAGCTGCAAATAAGCGGACCTCTTGCAATGGTGATGGCAGGCATCATCACGGGCAACAAAAGTTTGGACCAGGTAGTGAGCGATACCACCAGGGATTATATTGGAAAATTTTGGGAAATGATTGACGAGGTAATGAACGCCATACTGTTTCTCCTTATTGGTTTTGAAATGCTGATAGTACCTTTTAATATGACCTTGTTATGGCTCGGCTGTTTAGCGATTCTTATTGTTCTGTTTGGAAGACTTTTGGCAGTCTCAATTCCAATCATGTTTCTGAGATACAAAAAGAATCCGTTTGACAGGAAAACTATTCCTATTCTCACATGGGGTGGGTTGCGCGGTGGTATATCAGTTGCCCTCGCATTGTCAGTGCCGAAGTATATGTATGGGGAGATGTTCGTATCTATAACCTACATCGTCGTCATATTCTCAATTGTTGTACAGGGACTGACCATCGGGAAATTTGCACAAAAATTAGCAGAGAAAGATCCCATTCTGCTGCCTACACAAGTTGACCCGGAAAAGCTGCCAAATGAAGTGATATCCTGAGTAAGGGACACGAACAGATTTCATTATTTAAGTCACTTGCTTTAATTTTGTACCATTCAGGCGGATTTGTTTATTGTTCGGCCTTGAAGTTTTGTAATGGTTGGCGGATTATAAAATAAAACTGAACTAATAAACGAAAAAATTCTGTACGACCTCAGGACCTTCAATTTTCGTTTACGATTTCAATTTATTTTACTTTTCCCCGTTACTGTTGTTGCAAAGCCGATCCATCCGGTAAAAGGAGGTTATTGCCCTTTTTTGCGATGGTCATATTTTGCATTTCTACCGGAGCAAGACAAATTTTTTTTATCTAAAAATTAGCAAATGGAAAAAACGATTCAACAATGCCTTGAAGAACGGATATTAATAATTGATGGTGCTATGGGCACAATGATCCAGCGCTACAAACTCGAAGAAAAGGACTATCGTGGAGAGCGATTTAGAGATTGGCACCTGGATGTTCAGGGGAACAATGATTTATTGAGCCTTACCCAACCAAAAATTATCGACGCCATTCATACCGAATATCTAAATGCCGGAGCAGACATCATAGAAACAAATACGTTTAGCAGCACTTCCATCGCACAGGCTGACTATGAAATGCAGTCATTGGCCTTTGAGTTGAATACTGCAGCGGCAAAATGTGCCAGGGAGGCGATTAAAAAGTTCAGGTCTGAGAACCCCGAAAGCTCGCCCAGGTTTGTCGCAGGAGCCATTGGCCCCTTGAATAAAACATTGAGTCTGTCGCCTGATGTAAACAATCCTGGATTTCGCTCGGTAACTTTTGATGAAGTGGCAGCAGCCTATTACGAACAGATTAGCGGGCTTGTCGAGGGCGGCGTTGACTTGCTTTTGATTGAAACAATTTTTGATACGCTTAATGCAAAAGCAGCCATTTATTCAATAAAAAGATATTTCAGGGACAACAAGAAGGCTGAGCTGCCTATAATGATAAGTGGAACGATTACGGATGCCAGTGGAAGGACTTTAAGTGGACAAACACTGGAAGCATTTTACATTTCGGTGTCGCATGCAAAACCCCTGAGTGTTGGATTGAATTGTGCTTTGGGTGCAAAGGAAATGCGTCCTCACATTGAGGAGTTGAGTCAAATCGCGGCGTGTTATACCTCCGCCTATCCAAACGCTGGATTACCAAATGCATTTGGAGAATATGATGAACAACCCGAAGAAACTGCTCATATCGTGGAAGAGTGGGCGAAAGAAGGGTTTCTAAATATCGTTGGTGGCTGTTGTGGTACCACGCCCGATCATATCAGGCATATTGCTGAACAGGTCAAAATGTATAAGCCAAGAAATTTGCCCGTACTTGAAGCGCAACTGGTGTGATGATTATAGAGGACTGGAATTATTTCTGGGAATGTAGAAAATGCAAATGAAATTAATGCAAATGCAGCCTTTCATCTTTTATCTAATGTATTCTACTTGTCGTACGACAATTGAAGCACAATTCGAAAATCACATGCGTTTGCAATCAAAAATAAATTATGGAAAGAACAATTGAACCTTACCTGCGCCTTTCAGGGCTTGAACCCCTGATAGTTCGGCCAGAAACAAATTTTGTAAATGTCGGTGAAAGAACAAATGTGACGGGATCGAAGAAATTTGCCCGCCTGGTAAGAGAAGGATTTTATGAGGAAGCTCTGTCTGTAGCAAGGCAACAAGTAGAGAGCGGAGCACAGGTTCTCGACGTAAATATGGACGACGCATTGCTCGACGGAGAAAAAGCAATGACGACATTTTTAAACCTGCTACAGGCAGAACCTGATATTGCCAAGATTCCAATAATGATTGATTCTTCCAAGTTCAATATTATTGAAGCTGGATTGAAATGTGTGCAGGGCAAGTGCATTGTGAACTCCATTTCTATGAAAGAAGGAGTAGAGAAATTTCTTGAACAGGCATTCATTTGTAAAAGCTTTGGTGCGTCCGTTATTGTGATGGCATTTGATGAAAAAGGCCAGGCGGATACCAGGGAACGAAAAGTGGAAATCTGTCAACGGGCTTACAAAATTTTGACCGAAGAGGCAGGTTACGATCCACAGGACATCATTTTCGATCCCAACATTTTTGCAATCGCAACAGGAATTGAAGAGCACAATAATTATGGGGTAGATTTTATTGAAGCAACACGGGAAATAAAAACATTAATGCCACTTACTAAAGTGAGCGGCGGCGTGAGCAACGTCTCATTTTCTTTTCGGGGAAACGATACCGTGCGGGATGCTATGCATGCTGTCTTTCTCTATTATGCAATACAGGCAGGGATGGACATGGGCATCGTAAACGCAGGCCAACTGCAGGTGTATGAAGAAATAGAACCTACGCTAAAGCAGTTGTGCGAGGACGTGATATTAAACAGGAATCCGGAAGCGACAGATAAACTTCTTGCCTTTGCAGAAACCGTGAAGGCAAAAGGAAAAATCGTGGTAAAAGATGAAGCCTGGCGAAAAGACGTTGTAGAAAAGCGACTGAGCCACGCTCTTGTAAATGGGATCACGGACTACATAGATGAGGATACCGAAGAAGCAAGATTAAAATATCCGAAGCCACTTGATGTAATTGAAGGGCCGCTGATGGATGGAATGAACATAGTAGGCGATTTGTTTGGTAGTGGAAAGATGTTCCTTCCACAAGTTGTGAAGAGTGCACGGGTGATGAAGAAAAGTGTGGCATGGCTCTTTCCATTTATAGAAGCAGAAAAGGAAGAAAGAAGGCTGAGTGATATTGCACAAGGCATAAAGAATGAAAAGGAGGAAGGCCCTCCAAAAATATTAATGGCTACGGTAAAGGGAGACGTTCATGACATCGGTAAAAATATTGTGGGTGTGGTGTTGGGTTGCAACGGTTATGAAATCATTGACCTGGGGGTGATGGTTCCTGCAGAAAAAATATTACAAACTGCGCTGGAAAATAAGGTATCAATAATTGGAGTGAGTGGGTTGATCACTCCTTCATTAGACGAAATGGTGCACGTGGCACGGGAAATGAAGCGGAGAAAGATGACCATACCGTTGATGATCGGTGGGGCCACTACATCCCGCATGCATACTGCTGTTCGTATCGCACCTGAATATGATCACGGAGTGGTACACGTTCTTGATGCTTCAAGAAGTGTGACGGTGGCTGGTAGTTTACTGGGCCCGGAAACAAAAGCAGCATTTCTTGAAAATATCAGCAAAGAATATCAAAAATTAAAAATAGATTTTGGAAATAAAAAATCAGGTAAAGTATTACTTAGTTTTTCCGAGGCTCAGGACAATAGTACTCAAATCGACTGGAGTGGTTATACCCCGGTTAAGCCATTGTTCCAGGGAGCGAAAGTTTTCAGAGACTATAGCCTCGCGGAGATTAGCGAGTACATTGACTGGCAGCCATTCTTCATTGCATGGGAAATGCATGGAAAATTTCCTCAAATTTTAAAAGACGAAAAAATAGGAAAGGAAGCCACCAAACTTTACGATGATGCGCGGGTTCTTCTTAAAACGATTATTGATGAAAAGTGGCTTACTGCAAATGGGGTGATCGGTTTTTGGGAAGCAAATCGCACGGCACCGGATACGATTACGCTGAGCGAAAATGGAAATGAATTAGAACATCTTGAATTCCTGCGACAGCAGTTAAAGAAAGCTCCGGGACAGGCGAATATATCCCTGGCGGATTTTGTGAAACCAGGTCAATCAAATGGCCAGCCTTCACTGGAGAGTAACAATGCTGTCCCCGATTACCTTGGGGCTTTCGCTGCCTCTATTCATGGTCTCGAACCGCACATCAAAAAATTTGATGAAGATCTTGACGATTATAATAAAATAATTTTGCAGGCTCTTGCCGACAGGCTTGCAGAATCTTTTGCAGAATTATTGCACGCAAAAACAAGGAAGGAATTCTGGGGCTACGCAAGTAATGAGAATCTATCTACAAAAGAATTGGTTGAAGAGCGGTACATGGGGATACGTCCCGCTCCTGGTTATCCTGCCTGCCCGGATCATACAGAAAAATATAAATTATTTGAGCTTCTTAACGCAACAGAAAATGCCGGTATCACATTGACGGAATCTCTCGCGATGTATCCTCCGGCGTCAGTATGCGGCTGGTACTTCGGACATCCCGAAAGTAAATATTTTGGCGTTGGCAAAATTGGCAAGGACCAGGTGGAAGATTATGCAAAAAGAAAAAACATGTCGATAGAGGATGTGGAACGATGGCTTCGCAGCCATCTTGACTATGACTAGTCTAACGCAGTTTCTAAAAACGCTTCCTTTTTTTACTATCTTTTTCTACTCCGATTGTTTCAATAAGCGAAGATTATTTTTGCTTAAAAATTTCCCCTTTGGTTTAGCAAGTTTCAATAATTATTTACTGGCTTCTCCAATGGACTTCATTGCACTAAATTTTTATGCGAATCATTTCATACAATGTAAACGGCATTAGAGCTGCTGTTAGAAAGGGATTTATCGATTGGCTCAAAACAGATCCTGCGGATATTATTTGCCTGCAGGAAATAAAAGCGAGCAGGGAAGACATAAACATTCCGGAGATGGAATCAGTCGGCTATCGTGCCTATTTTTTCCCGGCCCAGAAAAAAGGTTATAGTGGTGTGGGAATACTGTCCCGCCTAATGCCGGAAAATGTTGAGTATGGGCATGGGAATGAACAAAGTGATTTTGAAGGAAGAGTATTAAGGGCTGATTTTTTTGATCTTAGTATTATCAGCGCTTACTTTCCGTCAGGAACCAGCGGCCTGCATCGCCAAGCATACAAGTACCAATGGCTTGAAGAGTTTCTCGCTTATTTAAATGATCTTAAAAAAACCAGGAAAAAGATTATCGTTTGTGGCGATTACAATATTGCACACAAGGAAATCGATATTCACAATCCGAAATCCAACAAGAATACAACAGGTTTTCTGCCGGAAGAACGGGCTTGGTTTGATCGGTTTTTAGAGAATGATTTTGTTGACGGTTTCCGGCATTTAAATAAGGAACCACACCAATATAGTTGGTGGCATGTACTACGGCCCACCACGAGGTTGGAAAATAAAGGCTGGAGAATTGATTATATCAATGTGACTACAAACCTGAAGGAAAATATCAAAGACGTAAAAATATTTCCTGAGATTAAGCACAGCGATCATTGCCCCGTATATCTTGAATTAAATTTATAGAATGTGGATCTATAATATTACGACTAAAGTTGAAAACAGTATCGAAGACGAATGGCTTGGATGGATAAGGGGAAAATATATTCCTGACGTCATGAGTACTGGCCTGTTTTTCAACCATGGTTTCATGAAACTTTATGGTCACGACGAAAGCGATGGTAAAACTTACGTTCTTCAGTTTTTTGCTGATGAAAAAAATGCGATTGATTCTTTCAATCGTCAACATGCGAAACGAATAGCAATTAATTTAAGAAGCAGATGGGGAGAAGCGTTGGTAACATTTGAAACGTTGCTGCAATCTGTGCAATAATTGTGCATAATATTCTATCCAGTCTTTCTTCTATAATTTATTTTCCTTTAAAAGCCTTTACGGCTAAGGATTATAG
>JBDSGZ010000016.1:0-20383 GCA_039918735.1 Ginsengibacter sp. | reverse complement strand
GGTTACTTCCATTCCCTGCATTTCAGTCTTTAGTTCACTATTGATCGTGCCACTCATCGTAATGGTTCCTTCATTTCCATTTAAACTCTTCAAAGTATAGTGGGTTACTTTGGTCGTTCCATTTGCAGATGAGGAATCGCTCCATTTGCTGCCAGCCTTTAAGTTTATTGGGAGTGCATGAAACGCCAATTTTGCTCCATATCCTTCTTCCTCAGGATCTCCACCCATTTGCTTCAGCATCAATGACACAGAATGTGCATCGCCATTTTTTGAGCTATCTGCGTTTGGATGCACAATTACATTTCCCGACTTATCCATCAGGACGTCTTTTGGCTGATTGATATAATCTTTAAAATTCTTTCCAATATCGCCGTTCATATCTTGCTCTTTTTCAGAATCAAAACTTATGTCTTGTCCCATAGCAGTTATATTCATCTTAAGACTCATAATGGAATTGGTAAGATCAATATTTTCATCACCCACGTTTTTCACTTCAATTTTGAAATTTGAAGTGACATCAGCTTTGGTTTCCATTTTTTGCCCCATCATTTCAGAAGTACTTTCAGTAGTCACTTTATTTTCTATCCTGTACTTTGCTCCATTTTCAGGATTGATCGAAGCTGCAGTTTGTCCCTGGGAAAAATGCGGCAGCACAAATCCTAAAATCAATATCAGAGATATTTTTTTCATTCTTTAGTTTTAAATTTAGTTTGCAAATATATAAGGCGGTCATAAGAATAAAGTTGTTTTTGAAACATTTAACTTCCATTTCTTTAATCTGGCTGCAGATTATTAAATTCAATTCAATCGCCCGTCATTTTGATAACCCAACACCTTGCTCTCGCTTTCTTTTGGATCTCCTATTGCGTTATCCATAGCTTCCTCGCCGCCACAAAATGTAAACTGGTTTTGAAGGAAACGATGGGTACTTTTTTTCGTTACTACAGGTTGCTCTACACCATTTTTGCAGCTTTCACACTTGCTCTCTTACTATATTTTCAATACTCTTTTGAAAGTCCGCGGCTCTTCCAGTCACCGGTTATGAAATATATAGCTTTGTTTTTTTTGGTAATTCCTGGGCTTGTCATCATGTTGATTTCAATTTATAAATATTTCAAGCTCCTGAGCGGTATCCAAACATTGTTTATTGCGAAACCTACATCCGAACTGAAAGTGGAGAATATTCATAAATATATGCGGCATCCACTCTATTTTGGAACCTTATTATTTACCTGGGGTCTGTTCTTCATTTTTCCTTTGCTAAGTAATTTGATTGCCGTTATTTCCATCACACTGTATACAGTTATTGGAATAAAATTAGAAGAAAAAAAGCTTGTGAAGGAATTTGGAATTCTATATAGAGATTACCAGCAATCAGTCCCAATGCTGGTGCCTAAACTATGGAGTTGAGATAACAAAAAAAGGTGACCGAATTGGCCACCCTTAAGCTTTTTGGAAATATCGATTTTAGCCGATTCTTTTCACATTTACGGCATTCATGCCTTTCTGTCCATTTTGCAAGTCGAACTCCACTTTGTCGTTCTCTTTAATCTCATCAATTAAGCCGCTTGCGTGTACAAATGTTTCCTTTGAGGAATCATCATGCTTGATAAAACCGAAGCCTTTTTCAGTATTGAAAAATTTTACGGTTCCTGTTGTTTTGTTGTCCATTGTATTGTTGTTTATAAAAAATTAGCCGCGAAGATACGTATTTAATTTTAGTAATGAAATCTCTGTTTTGTTGGACAAATCAAAATCCTAATTGTCAACGTGCATTGAAGAAAGTTGTACAATGTCTAACAAATCAGTTGCAGTGGGGGATATCGTACTGCTCAGCATTATTTCTTTCCATTTGTTAATTTTTTTATCCCATACCGGCTTTGGGGGATAATCGTCATCAGCCGACACGATAAGGGTCGCAACCTTTGAAGATATTTTTACGGGCTGACCTTCAGGACCGGCAATAGTAATATAACTCTTTTGATGAAATGGTGATTCTTCAGTTTGTTGAATAGAAGACTTCCCCCTGGAGGACTCGATGATGTAGGTTAAAGCTTTGTTATTAAGAGAATCCTCCTGCCGCTGCTTTTGAGCACTATCCGGATTTCCAAGAAATGCGACAGTGCTATTTTCATGAAAAGCTTTCTTGTTATTGAAAAAGAGGGAGCTAAGAAAAATAATAACTAAAGAAGCAGCCGCAGTAAGGCCATAAAAAAGATATTTAGAACGATGCCTGAGAATATGTATTTTTTCAACCCTTTCTTCTTGTTGATCCAGCAATATGTCTAATTTATTCCAAATACCTTCCGGAGGCTCCTGTTCATAATTATACAATTTGTCTTTAAAGTTTTGCATAATGACCTTAAGAATTGAAAGTGTCGTTTTTTGTTGTGTTCAGGCGTTTTTCCAGCGATTTTTTCAAAACACCTTTTGCTCTTGCCAATTGAGATTTACTGGTTCCCTCCGTAATCCCTAACATCTCCGCAATCTCTTTATGGGAGTAGCCCTCTATCACGTGCATATTGAAAACCGTTTTATAACCTGGAGACAATTCATTGACCAGCACGATGATATCCTTTTCTGCAAGTGTGTCAAGCGCTGTTAAGTCCTGGTCCTCCACCGTATTCTCCTGGACTTCTGTGACGTTATAAAGTTTCACTTTTTTTCTAAAATGTTCAATAGAAGTATTTACAAATATTCTACGAATCCAACCTTCAAATGAACCTTCTCCCCTGAATTTACCCAGGTTCTTAAAAACTTTTATGAAGCCTTCCTGCAAAAGATCGTTTGCGTCGTCGCTATTACCTGAATATCGAAGGCACACACCATACATTTTTGAAGAATATTTGTGGTATAAAATTTCCTGCATTTGCCTGTTCTCGTTAATGCATCCCTGTATTAAGTCGTTTTCAGAATGTGTATGGTTGCCTGGATAATTCAAATAGGTGGAAGGTTTTAAGCCATGTATTGGATTTCAAGAACTTAGTTGCGCAAATATTTTATAAATTTTTCAACTGCTTTTTTTCTGTGACTATAAAGGTTTTTTTCATCCATCGTCATTTCTGAGAAAGTTTTCATGGCTCCGTCGGGAATAAAAACCGGGTCATACCCGAATCCCATCTCACCCCGCTTTTCTGCAATAATAGTGCCTTTGCAGGTTCCTTCAAAAAGAACCTTGCTTCCATCCTCGATTAAACAGATGACGGTTTTAAAGGTTGCGGACCTCTCTGTTTTCCCATCCAGTTTGAAAAGTAATTTATCAACATTGTTTTCATAGGATGCCTGTTCTCCTGCATACCGAGCACTTCTTACGCCGGGATCACCGCCAAGGCTGTCCACCATCAGGCCTGAATCTTCAGCAAAACAATTTGTACTTGTCAGCCTGTAAATTACTTCTGCTTTTTCTATGGCATTTTCTTCCAGTGTATCGAACGGTTCCGGAATATCAATATTAATATTCTTTTCTGAAAGAGATTTGATCTCAAATTCAATTCCCAGAAGGTGCCTTACCTCGGCTACCTTATTTTTATTATTTGTTGCAAAAATCAGGCTGTTCATTTTCTTCTTCCCAGGTTGAATAAGTTGCGAAGGCATTCCCAAAGAATTTTTTTAGCGTTCTGATCAGGCTCAATTTTTTTCAATTCGGGACAGAAAAGAAACTGGACTTCTTCAAAAGTTTGTACCTGGTAGTATGGAATAGTAAAAGGCAGGTCCAGGTCAGCAGATGATACACCGAAACACAGGAATTTCCTGGCTGATAACGCATCCTGCAAGACTTTGCGGGTCCATCCGGTTTCCCAAATGTTTACAACTGCAATATCCTGCATGGTAATGTTGCATGCAGATACCAGGTTTAACAGAAAAGTAAGTTCATCGTCGCCCAGGTATTTTTGATCTTTGTTCGAAACTACGAATACAATCTTTTTTTTGTTACCACCTAAGAATGAAATTGCACCTAGGTTATCAGTAAGTCGGGGAGTGGCGCTTTTGTTTATATCCACCAACTTGTCCTTAAACATTGATGCATGCAATAGTGGTGGGAGTTGTATCTTATCTATACTCACGTTTTCGATTTACCTTTATTTTTTTTCGTTTCTTTGCGACAAATTTAATGATATGATGGCAGCCGGGCACTTAAAAATTACACGTGCCGAAGAAAGCAAACTCAGTTCTCTCTCCCTTGATAAGATCCCCTTTGGAAAATATTTTACCGACCATATGTTAGAAGTGGACTATGAAAACGGTGAGTGGAAAACGATTCACATAAAACCATTTGCTCCTATAATGGTGCCGCCCTCTCTTGCTGCTTTACATTACGGACAGGCAATTTTTGAAGGAATTAAGGCCTTCAGGAAAGCAGGTGACGAGGTGGTGATATTTAGACCTTATGAAAACTTAAAGCGTTTTAATTTGTCCGCTAAGAGGATGGAAATGCCAGAGGTTCCTGAAGAAATATTTATTGAAGGCATGAAGGAATTGGTGAAAATTGATGTCAATTGGATTCCCGATAAACCTCATCATTCGTTGTATATACGCCCGTTTATGTTTAGCTCTGACGACACGATTGGTGTTAAGCCGGGAAGCAAATATAAATTCATGATTATTCTTAGCCCGACAGGTCCTTACTACAGTGCACCCATGAAAATTTTGGTGGAGGAAAAATATGTGAGGGCAGTGGAAGGAGGAGTGGGTTTTGCAAAAAATGCCGGAAACTATGGGGCAGCCATGTTTCCCACAGCAGAAGCTAAAAGAAAAGGATACGACCAGGTGCTTTGGACTGATGCATGTGAACACAAGTACGTACAGGAGTGTGGGGTAATGAACATTTTCTTCATTGTGGGAAAGAAGGCGTTGACGCCGGATCTTGAATCAGGTACTATCCTGGCCGGCGTTACCAGGGATAGTGTAATCCAGCTTTTGAATGATATGGGCTTCACAGTTGAGGAGAGAAAGATAAGTATTGACGAATTAGTGGATGCATACAAATCGGGTGAGCTGCTCGAAGTATTTGGAACAGGCACTGCTGCAACAATCTCAATGATAAAGGAGCTAAAATATAAAGACTTCGTTATGAGTTTTGATGTGGACAAATGGAAAATAAGTACTCAACTAAAAGAAACAATGAGTGCAATAAAAGAAGGTCGTGCGGAAGATAAATATGAATGGATGCTAAAAGCCTGATGCGATCTATATTAGTTACACGTCAGTGTTGAAGTTTGACAATTTTCATTCGCAACCAAATCTAACTCTTTCAAAAAATTTTGGTATTTCACAATCACGGACTTACCTTTGCGGTCCAAAAAAATAAGGGTAACGAATGCCTACAATTCAGCAATTAGTAAGAAAGGGAAGAAAAATAATAAAAGCAACTAGTAAGTCAAGAGCTCTTGATAGTTGTCCTCAGCGCAGAGGAGTTTGTACGAGAGTGTACACAACCACTCCCAAGAAGCCAAATTCGGCGCTGCGTAAAGTAGCTAAAGTGAGACTTACGAATAAAATAGAAGTCATTGCCTATATTCCAGGAGAAGGTCACAACTTGCAGGAGCACTCTATCGTCCTGATCAGGGGAGGAAGGGTGAAAGATTTACCAGGAGTGCGTTATCATATTATTCGCGGTAGCCTTGATACGGCTGGCGTAAAAGATCGCAAGCAAAGTCGTTCCAAATACGGAACGAAGAAAGAAAAGTCTAAGAAATAATTACCAATAATAAAGTAACAAAGTATAAATGCGTAAAGCACAAGCAAAAAAACTTGCACTTGCTCCTGACCCAAAGTTCCAGGATAAATTAGTTACCCGTTTTGTTAACAATTTAATGTGGCAAGGCAAAAAAAGTGGCGCTTATAATATTTTTTATGATGCGATCGAGAAGGTTTCTAAAATAACCGGAGATAATGGATATGAAGTTTGGAAAAAAGCGTTGGCGAATGTAACACCCGGTGTTGAAGTAAAAAGTCGTCGTATCGGAGGTGCAACTTTCCAGATTCCAGCGGAAGTAAGGCCTGACAGGAAAACATCACTGAGCATTAAATGGCTCATCAAATACAGTCGCGACAGAAATGGACGTAGCATGTCAGAAAAATTAGCCAATGAAATAGTTGCGGCGAGTAAGGGAGAGGGAGCGGCATTCAAAAAGAAAGAGGATACTCACCGCATGGCAGATGCTAACAAAGCTTTTGCACATTTCCGGATTTAAACGCATACAAAAATTAATTGCCAACCCTTCCAACCAAGAAGGGTTTTTTTGTGATTATCAGTGTTAATTATCTCATTTTCGATTTAATTTATCGGAAGAACGTTGTAACTTCGCGCCTCGAAAAAGTTTTCCAAAAAATTCAGTAACAATAAAACTCAAACAAGGCCATGGCCGATTTAAGATTTCAAAGAAATTTTGGTATCGCTGCTCACATTGATGCTGGCAAAACCACTACTACAGAACGTATTTTATATTATACGGGCGTTAATCATAAAATAGGTGAAGTGCACGATGGCGCCGCAACTATGGACTGGATGGCCCAGGAGCAGGAGAGAGGAATTACGATCACTTCCGCTGCTACCACCTGCTTTTGGAATTTCCCAACTGTTCAGGGTGCAAAAATTCCGGATACAAAGCAATACAAGTTTAATATAATCGATACTCCGGGCCACGTTGATTTCACTGTTGAAGTTGAGCGGTCTCTTCGGGTGCTTGATGGTTTGCTGGCTTTGTTTTGCGCTGTAAGTGGTGTTGAGCCTCAAAGTGAAACCGTATGGCGCCAGGCTAATCGCTACAAAGTGCCGCGTATTGGATTTGTAAATAAAATGGACCGTGCCGGCGCAGATTTTTTAAATGTTGTAAAACAGGTAAAGGAAATGCTTGGTGCCAAAGCTGTTCCATTGCAATTACCCATTGGCGCTGAAGATGACTTTAAAGGTGTTGTGGATCTTATCACTATGCAGGGAATTATTTGGGATGATGCTACGCAAGGAATGACTTACAAGGTAGTGCCCATTCCTGAAGATATGGTAGAAGAAGTAAACGAATGGAGGCAGCATCTGATTGAGGCTGTTGCTGATTATGACCATGCTTTATTAGAGAAATTTTTTGACGATCCTAATAGTATTACGGAAGACGAGATACATGCGGCTATTCGTAAAGCAACAATTGATATTTCTATCATCCCAATGATGTGCGGATCATCATTTAAAAATAAAGGTGTTCAAACAGCATTGGATGCCATTGTAAGATACTTACCTGGTCCGATGGATTTGGAAGCGGTAAAAGGAATTAACCCGGACACCGGTGAAGAAATCGAACGTAAGCCTGATCCAAAAGCGCCATTTGCAGCTTTGGCATTTAAGATCATGACCGATCCTTTTGTTGGACGCCTTGCATTTTTCCGGGCGTATTCCGGGCATCTTGATTCCGGTTCTTATGTATTGAATACACGAACAGGAAAAAAAGAAAGAATTTCCAGGATCATGCAGATGCATGCCAATAAACAAAATCCGGTAGACTACATTGAAGCGGGTGATATCGGCGCAGCAGTCGGATTTAAAGATATTAAAACGGGTGATACACTTTGTAATGAAGATCACCCAATAGTGTTGGAAGCAATGACTTTCCCTGAACCCGTTATTTCTGTGGCAGTCGAGCCTAAAACACAGGCTGACGTAGATAAAATGGGAATGGCCATCGCCAAACTGGTTGAAGAAGATCCTACGTTAAAAGTAAAGACAGATGAAGAAACCGGCCAAACTATTTTAAGTGGAATGGGCGAGCTGCATCTTGAAATTATTGTTGACAGGATGAGAAGAGAATTTAAGGTGGAAATCAACCAGGGTGCGCCACAGGTGGCTTATAAGGAGGCTTTCCAGCAAACAATTGAGCATAGGGAAGTATTGAAGAAGCAAACAGGTGGTCGTGGTAAATTCGCGGACATTGTTTATGAAATCGGTCCCGCGGATGAAGAATTTTTGAAAGAAGGAAAGGGGAATTTCCAGTTTATAAACGGCTTGTTTGGCGGATCAATTCCAAAAGAATTCGTTCCTGCGATACAAAAAGGTTTTGAAACAGCAATGACAACAGGTGTCCTGGCCGGCTATCCTATGGAAAGCATGAAAGTGAGGGTGTTTGATGGTTCGTTTCATCAGGTTGACTCTGATGCTATGAGTTTTGAATTGTGCGCCAAGCAAGGCTATCGTGAATCCGGAAGAAAGGCAAAACCTGTTTTACTTGAACCTATTATGAGGATTGAAGTGTTGACACCGGATCAATATATGGGTGATGTAACCGGTGACCTTAATCGCCGCCGTGGTATGCTCGAAGGGATGGATAGTAAGCATGGAGTGCAGGTGATAAAAGCAAAAGTACCTTTGAGTGAAATGTTTGGATATGTAACGCAACTTCGTTCGTTGTCAAGTGGCCGTGCAACTTCCACCATGGAGTTTAGCCACTATGCTCCGGCTCCGCATAACATCGCGGAAGAAGTGATTGCAAAGCAGAAAGGCAAAGTGAAAGTAGAAGATTAATTTTTTGAATAAATCCTGAATTTTAATTTGTGAGTCCCGTTTGAAAAAGCGGGACTTTTTATTTGTAGGAACTTCTTATAATAACATGATGATCAGATTCATCAGGTATTTTTCCGGATTCTCATTGCAGGTAAATAGATTTAAGTATAATTTTTGATGTACAGAATATTAGCATCATTTCATCTTTTCTAAAACTTTATAAAATGGAATTTAAAAGTGTCAATCCCTACAATGGAGAAGTGCTTACTACTTTCACTGCTCACTCTGATGAGGATATCGAAAAAATTTTAAACAATGCTGACGCAGCCTTCAGGAACTCGAATGAGCTATCTATTGGAAAGAGGGCAAAGATGATGAAGAGAGCGGCGGCTCTGTTATCGGGCAACACAGAAAAATATGCGAGGACTATTTCTCTTGAGATGGGAAAGCCAATTTGCGAATCGAGAAGTGAAGTTGAAAAGTGTGCCTGGGTTTGTGATTTTTATGCTGAAAATACTGAACGCTTTTTAGCCGATGACATCATAAAAACTGATGCTGCAGAAAGTTTTATCAGCTACGATCCATTGGGTTGTGTACTTTCTATCATGCCGTGGAATTTTCCATTCTGGCAGGTTTTCCGATTTGCCGCTCCCGCACTAATGGCAGGCAATGTAGCCGTGTTAAAACATGCGACAAACGTATTAGGATGTGCAACACATATTGAAGACATCTTTAACGAAGCAGGCTTTCCTGGCGGCACCTTTCAAAATTTATTTGTTGGTCATGATCGTATGGAAAAAATTATTTCGAATGATATTGTAAAAGCAGTAACGCTCACCGGGAGCGGGAAGGCGGGGAGTTCCGTTGCTTCCCTGGCGGGGAAATATCTTAAAAAAACAGTGTTGGAATTGGGAGGAAGTAATGCTTTCATTGTTTTGAATGATGCTGACATTGTCGAGGCGGTTAAAGTTGGCATACAGTCCCGCATGCAGAATGCAGGACAGAGTTGCATCGCGGCGAAGCGCTTTATCGTTTCAGAAAAAATTTATGATGAATTCGTTTCAGCATACGTGGCAGGAGTTAAGAACTTAAAATCAGGGTCTCCTCTTGAAGAAGAGACTCAAATGGGGACTTTGGCGCGTAAAGATCTTGCGGAAAAAATGCAAAAACAGGTTAATGATTCAGTTGAAATGGGAGCACAAATTCTTATAGGAGGGAGTTTTAAAGACGCTTATTTTGAGCCAACTGTCATGGTAAATGTGAATGAAAATATGCCTGTATTTACGGAGGAAACATTTGGTCCCGTCGCACCGATGATAAAAGTAAAGGATGAAGAGGAAGCCTATGAACTCGCGGGCAAAACTAAATTTGGATTAGGGACGACTGTCTTTACATCCGATGTGGAAAAGGCGCGTAAAAAAGTGAGCAGGATAGCCGATGGCTCTTTTTTTATAAATGATCTTGTGAAATCAGACCCGAGATTACCTTTCGGGGGAACTAAATATTCAGGCTACGGACGCGAACTTTCAAAAGAAGGGATGCTGGAATTTGTAAATATTAAAACCGTTTATGTAAAAGAGTAAAATGCTTTTAGAAAATATTACCTAAATGTTTATTGATTTTTTACCTTGATTAGAACAATTATACTAATAAAATTTGCCAGATACTAACTCGCGGCTGGCTGCTTTACTCTTAATCAAAACCTTCTGCTAAAACGCATCCTTATTGCTTGCACTTTTCACTAAAGTTTTAGAGATTTGTATAAGTATCAGCTGTTATTAATAACAGTGCTTTCTTAAAGTAACCCCAAAATACCGATTGAGATAAGACTTCAACAACAACAGCCTTTTGGGCATCTTGCGAATTTTGGATAACAAACAGCTGTATTGTATTACGGCTAATCTATTTTATTCACCCTTCACCACGGCCGTATTAGTTTTGTTCCTGAACATAAGTTGAGAATATACCTATGTCTTTTAACAGCCCAGGATCTTACTGTAGTGAAGAGCTATTACAAGAAATTCAAATCCTTCAAAAGCCGCTTAACAAGTACTGGCTCACCTATGTCGATCGCGGGCAGCCGAAAACGCAAAAGAGTAGGCAGGAAATTAAAACCAAAGAAAATGAGTTACATTTTTAAAGGAAACCTCCAGGGTTTCTATTGCGGAGATTGTAGCGATTACCTCTACAATGCTACCGTAAAAATTTATTCCATTGACAGGAAATCAGACATTACAGCCGTTGCCGCCGCAAGGGAGAAGGAAACCTTTCATCAAAGGACCGATGAAGAATTAAAATCCCTTTCAAAAAGATTGTTACTTGAAACGCAAACGGATGAGGCTGGGAATTTCAGCGCTGATTTTTCCAGTGCTCCAAACTATGATGGAGGAGCTTTTGAAATCGATTTTGAATGTGGTTCTGTTCCCGTTAAACTTAGGATAAAGAGACCGCCAAAGCCAAAGGGGCCATTTCAATTTCATATTACCACGCTACAACCTTTATGGAAAGAGAGCTTCAGCGAAAATGAACAAAGTACGAAGACAGCATACTGGGAATACAGCGTCAGCAGTAGTTTTTGGTGTTGGTTGCTAAGAATGTTCGGAGTGTATGTGATCTGTGGCCGCGTTGTAGATTGTAAAGAAAAAATTCCTATCCAGGGGCTAAAGGTTAAGGCCTACGATGTTGATCTTATCCAGGACGATTTTTTAGGCGACGGAGTAACAGATTTAGCCGGCCATTTTAAAATTTATTACAGCGAAGCGGATTTCAGTAAAACGATTTTTCCCTGGCTCAATGTTGAGTGGCCTGCAGGTCCGGATGTTTATTTTTCGGTTGAAAATGGCTCAGGTACCATCGTTCTCCAGGAGCCCAGAAATAGAGGGCATCAACCTGGCCGTGAAAATATATCTAACTGTTTTTGCGTCGAATTGTGTGTTGATATAGATGTGCCTGGCACGATACCAGTTCCTATACCGGCATTTTTGAGAGTGGGAGGATATGACTATCAAACACAGGTCAACAGTGCTCCTCTGGGCAATGGGTTAACTACCTCAAACTATGCATTCTTTAGTTCTATCCGTCTCAATGGCATCCTGGCACAAACCTTTGGTGGGCTACCAATGGAATACTGCTTTGAATTCACCCAGGACTTTGACGGTTCCGGCCTGCCGGTCAATTGGCAACGGGTTGTAGCTTCTCAAATAAATGCTACAAATATCGGCTACGTTGAAAAAGCAATTCTCGTGACTGTACCCTTCCCCCACTATGTCTATAATAACAAGGATTGCTATGTAAGTAATGTACCTATTTCCGGGGCAATTACGACTCCTGTTGCGTCAGATGGCTGGATACTTGTGCCCCAGCAAGCGGATAACCCGACTAATCCGGCAGGTGTCGGAATGTTTGTGGCCAACGGAAATCAAATTTCTTTAAATTCAACAACACTGGCGCCTTTTCCTTCTATTGATTTGACAGGCCTTGTAGCTGGAAATGATTCAACTTCTACAGGTAAGCCTTTGGCAACTGATAAAGTTTTTGCATTAAGAATGCTGGTGCGTCAGCAAGGCGACGATACCACCAAAACTGAAGCAGGAATGTGCAACAGGCTCGCTGTTGACAATACGCTATATTCCGGAATGAGCCATCATCCTGAATGGGGTGCCTGGGGACCTGTTACAGAATATGGGGTGTGTATGATCGATGTTCAGCAGCTGATTTCCGCGGGTTGCAGTAAAATAGCAAATAAGGTGGACATACTTTATTCGGTGGCTCATCCTCATGTTGGCAGTATTAGCTTGGTCTTGACGGGGCCTTTACCGCCGGTGAACCTTGGTCCTATCCCCGTCACGACGAATTCGTTCGGTACTGTCACGCATAACTTTGCGCCAACGGATCCTGCTTGCGCCTATCTCGTGACGCTTACGGCGCTATATCTTCTTACGACGGGCGATAGCAATCTTTCACCAGTACAAGACCAAATTGCTTTCTGTAGATAACAATGCTGGCCGGCCAGTATGCGTCGGTCATCAATCAATAGCGGAGGAAGCTGAAAATCCGATCAAAGAGTAGGCATGTTAAATCTTTTATTATGGAAAAAAAATCTCATCAAGACATTGAGGAGGAGTTAATGGCTCATCTATCCTCGACAAATCTTAGCAAGGCGCATCTGTCCAGTATTTCAAAGTCCATTGCCTCTTCGCAGGGGGCCGGACTGAAAATCGTGGATTGGTGGATCTATGGCATTCCAGCCTTTGAGCGGATTGTCATACAAGGACATCTGCCAATGAGTGGTAGCAGTGTATTTCAAAAGCTCATTGCAAACGAGCAGTTCAAAGAAATCGCCATTTTTAGGAAAGGGATACCAAAACCAGACTTCTTCCAGGTAAACCTGACGATTGATAAAATTTCTCAAAATGCTGGTAGATGATGGAAACAAACAACCTGATCTGTGACGAAACCCTGCAGAGACGCAGGGTTTCCCGGATCGTTCAGATTCACCCTACGCTAAATTGTAATCTTGCGTGTAAGCACTGTTATTCATCTTCAGCACCGGGTTTGAAAGAAGGGCTTGATGTCGCTTTACTTCTCAACATCCTGGAGCAGGCTCGTGACATTGGGTATAATGTTGTAAGTATGTCCGGAGGTGAGCCATTCATTTACAAATCTCTCGAAGAATTAATGTCACAAACTAAGTTGATGGGATACTTCAATTCGGTTACTTCCAATGGTATGTTAATTACGAATGGTAAGGCAAAAAATATACTCAGGTATTTGGATCTTATTGCCATTAGTGTTGACGGAAAAGAAGAATTCCATGATGCCTTGAGAGGCCGTAAAGGTGCCTTCAACAAAATGCTACTGGGGCTGGAAGTAATAAAAAATTCAATGCAGCACTATGGTTTTATTCATACTGTCCTACCGGATAGTTGGAAAATTTTATCATGGCTTACCGAATTTTCTATTGGCCACAAAGCGTCTCTGCTGCACCTCCATCCAATTGAAATTTCGGGACGGGCAAAACAAAGTTTTGGGGGACTTGTCTTTACTCCAATGGATCTGCACAAAATCTACATTGCTCATCACTACTTGAGCACTTTTTACGAAGAAGAAATCTTTTTACAACTTGATCTTTTACATAAAGACAGCATTGTTGACAACCCCAACTTTGTTTTTCATCAGTCCTATACACCCGAATTTTCAAGCGATAGTTTTTCTTCAATTTTTAAGGAATTGATAATAGATGAGAAAGGGTGCATTTATCCGATTGCTTACGGCTGCTCTCCTTTTTTTAAAATCGGAGACATACATTCCAATGAAAAGCTGGCTGATATGATTGAAAGTTTTATGACCGAAAAAATAAAATATGTTATAGAGATGTTTAATAAAACTTACTTTGACATAATTAATGATGAAGAGTTTGAAATTTTCAACTGGAGCGAAAGGGTTATTGCCAATAGCGTGGAGTTTGAGAATAATCATAAGGAGGGAAGAAGGTTTGAGAATAGAGCTGCGGTTTTAAATCAATGAAAAACCCTGGTAATAGCCTAAGCCAACCAAAAACTGATTTTAAAAAAAATAGAAAAAACAACATGAAAAAGAAAAAAATAATTGCTTCAAAACCTGAATTGCACGTTTGTGTTGATCGTCCTATCTCCACGCTAAACTTGCATCGTAGGATGCTGGAGGCCATAAAAGCAAATCCGCAAAATAATCCGGCTGAAAGCGGTACGACAGAGCATTCTGTCATGCGAAGCTTCATCAATAATCCGCAGCAGCAATTTAATATGGATGAACACGCGATCCTTTCGAGGATGGCAATTCTTACAGGCAACAAATGGAAAAACGGACAAGCCATTACTGTAGCGTTCATGGATGGCAGCGCACTTCAGAAAAAGAAAACAAAAAAGTACGCACGCTATTGGACCAACAAAAGAAATGCAAATGCCAACATAACGCTGAGGTTTGTGACTGGCAAAAAGGGAATGATAAGAATATCTTTTGTAGCTGACAGCGGTTCATGGAGTACAGTTGGAACAGATTGCCATTTGGTTCCCGACAATGAACCCACGATGAACTTCGGATGGCTGCGCAACAATAGCGATGATGGCGAATGGGAACGGGTGGTCGTTCATGAATTTGGTCATGCGATGGGTTGCATACATGAACATCAAAATCCTGCGAAAGGAATTAACTGGAACAAGCCGGTTGTTTATAAATATTTTGAGGGCCCTCCGAACAACTGGAGCAAGGCCGAAGTGGATAGCAATATCTTCAAGAAATACAGTAAGAATATTACACAGTTTACAGAAGTGGACAATGACAGCATCATGATGTATTTCTTTCCACCTGAATTTACGCTCGACGGTTTCGGCACTCCCGAAAACAAACATCTCTCGCCTGTTGACATAGAATTTATACGGAAACAATACCCGGATTAGAACTCCCGGAATTCAAAGTGCCCTTCGGGGCATTTTGAATTTATGATGCTAATCCCTGCAGATCATAAACAGGCAAATCGCCTTTCGAAAAGTTCTGGTTTCAGATAAAAATTTTCTTATTTCTTTTTGAAATCGCCACGCTTCCAGGCCTTGATAAATTCAGACCAGGCCATTGGGTTGAAGATATTTTGTGGGGGTAATTGCCCTGCAGAATAATATTTTCTTGCGTTTTGTTTGAAGTAATAATTCGATGCTTCACGTCCGTCCTGCGGATAAACCGACATCAGTGCACGGCGGTTACTTTCAGACACATTCTGCCTTGCTACTTCCTGCTGGTCATTGGGCACCTGGGTATTCACAAAGTCTCGTTCAAATTCTTCTCTGCTTGGTAATTTTCGAATAATGGTAGCAGGAAGATACACGGTATCCTCTATCATAAGTTGAATTAGGCTATGCTGATTGCCTTCAAGGTTCCTCGGTATATCTACAAGTTTTGGCTTGTAACCAACGCTTGTAAATTCTACTTTATCTCCTTTCAGCACCACGATAGAAAAAACGCCTTCATCATTGGTTATAGTTCCGCGATTTTGTCCCTGCACTACAATGCTAACTGCTGGCAACGCTTTCAAACTGTCAGCAGACATCACAACACCATATAACTGGACTACTGAATCTTTGTAAGTTTCAAATTGCGCATGAGCTGCAAGTGGAATAAAAAAGGACAGGAATAAAAAGGAATGTATAGTTTTCTTCATAACCCCAACCCCTCTTGGGGTATATTTATTTTTTAAATGTTCAAATACAAAATTAACGCTTATCTCCCCGATGGGAAAGGGGTATTTATTTGAACAAAGTAAGGATATCAATGAGTAAATTTGCAGTTACAAATCCGATTTAACAAAAAATTGAACGATGACAGAGAAAGAGATTTTAAAAGCCCTTGAAAACGTGCAGGAGCCTGATCTTGGGAAGGATCTTGTAACATTGAATATGGTTAGGGATATAAAAATTAATGGCAATGATGTTTCTTTTACTATAGTGCTTACTACCCCGGCCTGCCCACTGAAAGAACTGATTAAAAATTCATGCGTTAATGCAGTACACACTTTCGTTGATAAGGGAGCGGTTGTCACGGTGAACTTCACAAGTAATACCACCAGCATAAGAAAAGATGACAAAGTGCTTTCCGGAGTTAAAAATATTATTGCCGTCGTCAGTGGGAAAGGTGGAGTTGGTAAGAGTACGGTTGCTTCGAACCTGGCACTAAGCATTGCAGAAGGAGGAGCTAAAGTTGGGCTGATGGATGCAGATATTTATGGTCCGAGCATTCACATCATGTTTGGCGTGAGAGGCGAGAGGCCGGTAATGAGGGACGTTGATGGCAAAGGGAAAATTGTTCCTTTAGAACGCTATGGCATTAAGTTGATGAGCATCGGTTTACTGGTTGATGAAAGGCAGGCCGTTGTTTGGCGTGGTCCTATGGTGAGCAGCGCTATCAGGCAATTCGTAACCGATGTCGATTGGGGCGATCTCGATTATTTGATTATTGATATGCCCCCCGGAACGGGCGATATACATTTGACAATTGTTCAAACGGTTCCTGTAACAGGTGTCATCGTTGTGACTACACCTCAATTGGTTGCCCTGGCAGATGCGAAGAAGGGAATTGCGATGTTCAACCAGGCGCAGCTTAAAGTTCCTGTAATTGGTCTCGTTGAAAATATGAGTTACTTCACTCCTAAAGAATTGCCGGAGAATAAATACTTCATTTTTGGAAAAAGTGGTGGCAAAGATCTTGCAGAAGAATTCGATATTCCATTCCTGGGTGAAATTCCATTAGTGCAGTCTATCCGGGAGGGCGGTGATATAGGAATACCCGTCATGATGAGTGATGATGAAATTTCCAAAAAAGCATTTTTAGAATTCTCAGATAATGCGATCAGGGGAATCGCCATGCGCAATGCTCAATTGCCGGCAACTGAAGTTACTGAGGTTCTCGAATTAAGTTGACGTTTGACGAATTATTTTTAAAAATTGTTCCGGCTATTTCGGTAATAGGTTATCGTATTCTCCAAATAATTTTCTTGTTTTTGCAAAACAAAACCCTTCATTTCGGGCGCTGCTATTCCATTTTCAATACTAAGCTTTTCGTTGGTAATTATTCTTGCTTCGTCCCAAATGCCAAGGTCAATAAAAGATTGTAAAGTTTTCGTGCCCCCTTCGATCAATACACTTTGAATATTCAGTTCGAATAAGGAAGCAAGGATTTGCTCAGGGAAATGATTTTGTTCACTGTCTTGATTCGGAGCCGATATTTTTATAAAATGCAGATTGTCTTCGGTAGCATTTTTTCGGGTGTTGTAAACAATCGTTGCCGCTTCATTATTAAATACCTTTAATGACGGGGAAAGTTTTAGATTTCTGTCAATGACTATTCTTGTTGGATTTTTTCCTCGCCATAGACGCGCTGTCAGCAAAGGGTCATCTTCGGCAGCAGTGTTGGTTCCAATTAAAATTGCGGCTGCCTCGCTTCGCCATTTATGCACGATCCTGTTCACAAAATCATTGCTGATCATAACGCGTTTAGTTAGCTCGCCAATTTTCCCATTGATGCTTTGTGCCCATTTTAAAATTACATAAGGTCTGAAATGCTCGTGAAATGTGAAGAAGCGTTTGTTGAGGTTCACACATTCTTTTTCTAAGATGCCAACATCCACTTCTATCCCTGCTTTTTTTAATTGCTGAATTCCTCTTCCTGACACTTCTTTGAAAATATCCTTGCATCCAATCACAACGTGCCTGATTTTATTTTTAATAATAAGATCAGTACAGGGAGGCGTTTTGCCAACATGCGAACACGGCTCCAGGGAAACGTACAATGTGCTTTCCGGAATTAAAATTTTATTTTCTTCCCTGACACTGTGAATACAATTTACCTCGGCATGAGGCTGACCAAATTTTTTATGAAATCCTTCTCCAATAATTATATTGTCATGCACCAGTACGGAGCCAACCATTGGATTTGGAGCAACTTCACCTGCACCCATTTTGGCGAGCTGGATACACCTTGCCATATATCGTTCGGAATCAGTCAATTTTTGAAAGATAAAATTTATTGCCTCACAAAATAATTAAGTTTGTGTGAATGACAATAGCGCAGTATTATCAACAGTGTAGGACTGAACTCTCGTCTATCTATGAATCACGGGAGGCTGAAAATATTGCTGACTGGATTTTTGAAGAAGTGACTGGTTTAAAAAAATGGCAAAGAAGAAATGCGACTGTTCAACTTTCGTCAAATCACCTCCTCGTTTTAGAACAATACATTTCGTTATTGATGCAGCACAAGCCTGTCCAGTATGTTTTGGGATACGCCTGGTTTTATAAGAGAAAATTTTTTGTGAATGAGAACGTACTTATTCCGCGCCCGGAAACGGAGGAACTTGTGAGTTGGATTGTCCAGGATTTCCCATCCGGAACGAAAGCGACAGCTAAGAGTTGCAGCATTCTCGATATTGGAACGGGTAGTGGATGTATTGCTATCTCGCTGAAAAAAGAATTGCCGGATTGTAACATCACTGCGATTGATGTGAGCGAAGGAGCACTTGCTGTTGCAAAAAAAAATGGGGAAGTTCTTCATGCTGAAATTAATTTTCAAAGAATTAATTTTCTTGAAGAAAGTGAGTCTTCTACTCTCTCTTCCTGCGATATAATAGTCAGCAATCCTCCTTACATACCAGCGAATGAAGAAAATGGATTAGCTAAAAATGTGGTGAAGTTTGAGCCACATGATGCATTGTTTGTTCCTGACAATGATCCATTTCTTTTCTATAGAAGAATAGCAATATTTGCGCATTCGCATCTAACACGCGATGGAAATATCTATGTTGAGATTCATGAAAAATATAGTGAGAGAGTAGCGGCAATTTTTGCCGAATCATTTTCTTATACAGAAATAAAAAAAGATATCTATGGGAAGGATAGAATGATAAAGGCAGGCAGGAAAAACCAAACTATCACATAGATTATTTCATGCCACTAACCGATGCCGAAGTTGTAGCACCTAGTTTTTTTGCTACTTGCATGACTCTTACAATATCGCCCCAGCTCACCAGGGAGTCAGCATTGATCACCACCGCTGGCTTGATACTATCCCCGACCAGTAACTGCCTTTGCAGTAAATGCTCCAACGAATCGAAAAGAATTTTTTGTGGACCGATATAGATGTCGCGATTTTTACCAATACTTACGATCACACTTTGTTTTGCTTTTGTATCGCTGGAGGCCCGTGGATTATTCATCTTAATGACATTGGGATTTGCCAACGTGGAAATGATAAGAAAGAAGAACATTAAAATGAATAAAATATCATTTAATGGCCCTGTGTCGAGTTCGGCTTCGTCGTTCTTAAATCTTCTTCTTATGCTCATAATTAAAACAAGTATGAATCTGCTATTAATGTGTGGGCTCTTGCAAAATATCAGTGAATTCTGCACTTGCTATTTCCATCTTGTTCTCGATCCGGTTAATCTGTGCTGACAGGTAGCTGTACCCGATGTACGCTAAAATACCAATGATCAATCCTGTAGCTGATGTAATCATTTTAATGTAGATGCCATCTGCAATTGTATTTGGCGTGTACTCCGTGCTGGCAGCAATGCCTTTGAACAGGGCCAGCATTCCTATAATGGTTCCCAGGAAGCCAAACAAGGGTGCTATCCGGGCCACAATAGAAATGATCGATAAATTCTTTTCAAGTTTGTAAAGTTCCAGCGCTCCTACGTTGTCCATACTTTTCTCAATTGCATCCATCGGTTTTCCAATCCTCTGTATTCCTTTATCAATCATTCTTGCTACAGGATTACTGTTGTTTTTTGAAAAACTTCTTGCAGCAGCAACATTCCCCGAAACAATATGATCTCGGATGATGCGCATAAAGTTTTCGTCATTTTTCCCTGCTTTATTAATTGCAATCATTCTTTCGAAAAAGAAATACAACGCTCCGACAAATAAAATACCAAGGGGAATCATAATAACGCCGCCACTTACTAACACTTCCCAAAGATTCTGGGCCTTCGGCACAGCGTTTACGGTGGTGCTATCCACCTGCAAAAAGAATAGATGCATTTAATGAGTATTTGAACAAATGTAAAAAGTTATTGATCAATTTTCTCTGCTCTAAAACTGGGGTGTAAAACTTTAACTTAAATGTTAATTCAATTGTGTAAAACTCCTTTTGAATTTCTTTATTAAAATAGGTCCCTGGTTTTATCATCTAAAAGGAAAACTCTCTTCCCTGAAGAGATCAATTCAATGAATGCCAACAACCGCTGTAAACAATATTCTTCGCTCTGAATTTTTTTTTAAAATAAATTTGTAAAAACTAAAATGATTAGTATTTTTACCTAAATAAATTAGTTGACTATGGCAGTTGCAGGACAAAATCTGAAGTACCTAC
>JBDSGZ010000015.1:0-7595 GCA_039918735.1 Ginsengibacter sp. | reverse complement strand
GGGGGCGTTCCAAGTCGGCTGAATATTTCGATTCGAAAAGGGAACACTCACGGAGACTTCATAGCAGCTAATTATGGCGTGAGGGACAAAGATTTCTTTATGTACAGGTTAGCCAGATACTACTCTTAGCACATCAAAATATTAATTAGCCCTTAAATGTCATTTTTTTACTTAAAATTGGCAGCTATAAAGTCGTCGCTTCAAGTATCTTCGGCCCCCGGTGGATCCTAGAAGGCGCTGGCAACAGAATGTCGTGTTATGCAATTACCTCGTTATTTTAAGAGCAGAATATCCTTTTGGGTGATTGCCTTCTTGCTCATCTTTTTACTCAAAGTGATTTCAGTATATCCATTGTGGGTTGAAAAATACTATCAAAACACTTTTTACCGCGGCGTGTCGTATTTGCAAAGATTGCTGTTTGGATGGGTGCCTTTTAGCTTTGGTGATGTTTTGTACGTGGTAGGTGGCTGCTGGCTATTGTATACAATAGGTAAGTATTGCATTTTGTTGTTTTCAAAAAGGATGAACAGGCGACTCCTTGTTAAAAAGCTTCTACAATTACTGCGTCTTGTCGTTTGTTTATACCTAATATTCAACATCCTGTGGGGGCTGAATTATGACAGCGTACCTGCTTCGAAAAAACTGGAGTTGGATTTGCAGGGAACTGACTCGACAAACCTGGTTGCCCTCCAGGAGGTACTTTTGCAAAAAGTGAATGAGAATAAGAGAGCGCTAATAGAAAGGGGAGTCGCCTATCCCTCCAACAAGGAAATTTTTAAGAGAGCCGGTGATTGTTACGCTTCTGCTGCATCGCGGTTCCCATTTCTTAAATATGAACAGCGTTCAGTAAAATCGTCTTTATTTGGATCTTTGGGAAATTATCTCGGGTTTACCGGCTATTACAACCCTTTTAGCGGCGAAGCGCAGGTGAATACCACCGTTCCAAAATTCCTGGTGCCATATATAGCCACGCATGAGATAGGACATCAACTGGGTTTTGCCAAAGAAGATGAGGCCAATTTCGTTGGGTATCTTGCCGCAGTAAATGCCCAGGATACATTGTTCCAGTATTCAGCCTACCTCGATCTTTTTTTGTACGCAAACAGGGAGGTATATTATTTTGATTCTGTTTTGGCGAAGAATAGTATTAGCATGTTGACCCCTGCGGTAAGGGCAGATCTTGAAGAATGGAAAAAATTTAACCTTGAACACACCAGCTTCATCGAACCGGTAATTAGCTGGATGTACGGAAAATATTTGAAGTTAAATAAGCAGCCCGCAGGCCTTAGAAGTTATAACCGGGTGATAGTTTCACTCGCTGCCTACTACAGAAAGTATGGAGAAATATGAAGGTTGTTCTCTTATCTTAGTTATGATACCGGAATTCGTTTCCGTTTTTCGCGTGAGGGCGCCGCCGATTTTCCTCCGTCTGCTTCATTCATTCGAAGTTGTCTGCCGTTATAATTTTTTCCGTCAATGCTCCTGATCATTTTGGGTGCAACTGATTTATCTATCTCGACCCATGAGTTCGTTTCACGGAGGTCAATTTTTCCCAGCACTTCTTTTTTCAGATTACTTTCGTCAAGAATAAACTGTAGGAAACTTGCTTTATAAAATCCGTCCCTGGTTCCAAGGTTTATGAAGAGCCTCGTGTATCCATTGTCGCGCTCGTAGCTGTTCCTAACGCGTTCTCTGCCGTTATTCACCGGGCGATTATTTGAAAAGTCATTCCTGCGATCCCTGAAATCCTGTTTTGCATTCAGATCGTCAGCATGTTCGTAATATTTTAGGAAATGATCAAACTCCAATGCTGCAACTCTTTTCAAAATCTCTTCCTTACTGATGTTTGCAAACTTCTGCTGAACATCTGACATGTAGGTTTCGTAATCTCCATGCGATATGTCAGCTTCCATAAGCTTATCCATGAAATGAAAAAACTGTTTGCGGCATACGTCTTTGCCACTTGGAATGTCGAGCCTGTGAAACGTTGCATTCGTCATTCTTTCAAGTTGTTTTATTTTAAACAACTCCCTGCTATGACAGATTGAAATGCATATCCCACTTTTTCCAGCCCTCGCCGTACGACCACTTCTGTGTGTGTACACTTCAATATCATCAGGCAATTCGTAATTGATCACGTGGGTGATGCCATCCACATCAATTCCCCTTGCGGCCACATCGGTAGCTATTAATAATTGTATACTCTTTTGGCGAAAGCGGTGCATCACTTTATCACGCTGTTGTTGAGTAAGATCGCCATGTATTGCTTCCAGGTCATATCCTTCTTTTACCAGCCTTTCAGCAATTTCCTGGGCATCTGCCTTGGTTCGGGTAAATATGATGCCGTAGATGCCGGGGTTAAAATCAACAAGTCTTTTCAGCGTTTCATAACGGGACTGTGCAGGTGTAATGTAGTATTGGTGGGCAATATTCACATTGGCAGTATTCTTTTTGCCAACTGTCACTTCACGAGGATTGTCCATGAAGTTTTTAGAGATCGCTTTTACATCGGCGGGCATGGTGGCACTGAAAAGCCAGACACTTTCCTTATTAATTGTGTTTTTAAGAAGAAAGTCAATGTCATCTCTAAATCCCATATTAAGCATTTCATCAGCTTCATCCAGCACTACATATTTCACTTTTTGAAGATCAATCGCTTTTCTTTCAATCATATCGATGAGACGACCCGGTGTTGCCACCACAATGTGAACTCCTTTTTTCAGCGCTCTTATTTGCATTACTATTGATGCACCTCCATAAACGGGTTCAGCGATTATGTTTTTGCAGTATTTTTTAAAGTCCTGGATATCATTGCATATTTGCAAACAAAGTTCCCGCGTTGGGCATACGATCAATGCTTGAGGGTAACGGTTTTCAGGATCGACTAATTGGAGCAGCGGCAGACCGAATGCTGCGGTTTTCCCTGTTCCTGTTTGGGCAAGTCCCACAAAGTCAGTAGTTCCTGACAGCAAAACCGGTATTGCCTTCTGCTGGATGGGAGTTGGAGTTTCAAATCCAAGATCAATAACCGCTTTCAAAAGGTTTTCATTAAGGCCAAGGCCTTCAAAATCATTCATGTACTTTTTTTTTAAGAGGCGCAAAGGTACGTCATTAGGCACAAAAGGTTTATTGCCGTTTAGCCAAATGTTATTTAAACAGAGGTTTTTGTTCGTTCGGAATTAAACCCAACTTGATTCTCAAAGTCAATTAATTTGCACTTGCGAATATTACCTGAACAATCCTGTATGCATAAACTCTCTGCTTTATTATTGCTGTTGCTCTGTCTGCTTTCGAAAACTTTTGGACAAATAAGCCCAACAGATCAGAAATTACTTGACTCGTTACTTCAACATGATGATTTTCTAAGGATGATCGATCAGATCGATGCGGATAAAAGTTATGCAAGATTAAATTTTGGAATTGGTAACGGGTCGTTCAGTAGTTATAACAAGTCGCTGGAGCATAGCGCCGACTTAAATAATAAGCTGGTATTCACGCCATCGATTGGATACTATCATAAGAGCGGTTTCGGTGCTACCGTTACAACCTATTTTCTCTCAGGTAAAAATTCCCTGGACATGTATCAATTTTCATTATCGCCCGGGTACACATATTCGTCTAATGAAAAGTTTACATTATCGGTAGCATATATTCACTACTTCAAGAATGGTACTTATAGTTCTTATCAATCCCCCATTAATAATGAAATTTACTCGAGTGTATTTTTGAAAAAAGGCTTTCTCAAGCTTGGAATTTCCTTTGGATATTCCACAGGAAATTACAGGGAAATAGTAAATGTAGATACCGTTGTACTCATTGCAAACAGGCCGACCTCAATTAAATTTACAGACACAGCAACCACTAAACTTTCATCGTTCTCAGTAACACCTTCCGTTGAACACGACTTTATTTTTCATGGCTTATTTTCCACCAAAGATGGCGTCAGGCTTACTCCTCAATTGTTAGTTGTTGCGGGAATAAATAATTTTTCTGTAACTCATCGCAGCAGTTCAAATTTGTACAACGCATTCACCAAAAAAAAATTAAGGAGACTTCGCCGGTTTCATGCATCAGAGGAGAATGGGAAATTTGAGATCCAATCCATCGGACTGGATATTGATGCAAGTTATAGTTTCGGAAAAATTTATTTAGAACCCGAAGTTTACTTCGACTACTACCTCCCTTCCGCCGGTGAGAAGGCACTCACTTCCATTTACGCCATCAATATAGGAATCACCTTCTGATCCCTCACCTTGGCATATTTATTGAAATCTGAATGGTAAAATTCTTACTATGAAAACTCGGCTTATCATTGTTGCTATTTGTATGTTTATTTCGCCAGCTGTTTTTTCGCAGTCCTTCACAATTGGAATCAAGGGTGGCGCAAACCTGAACAAACTAACCGGTAAATCCTTTAAAGACGAATTTTCTTTTGGCTACCACATTGGTGGATATGTTGCGGCAGGCGGCGCTAAATTGTACGTTCAGCCTGAAGTGTTATTTAACCAGGTGAACCAGGATACAGCTTCTGATTTTAGCCAAATTTACCAATTCAGACAAGTTGACAAGATCAAACTAAATTATCTCACTATCCCCATCTTATTAGGATACAGGCTGAACAAGGTGGTTTCTCTGCAAGTTGGCCCGCAGTTTGGAATTTTACTTGATCAAAACAAGGACTTATTGCAAAACGGTGAGGACGCTTTCAAGTCAGGTGGCTTTTCATTAGTCGGCGGAATACAATTGGGCTTTTCGAAAGTCAATGTGTACGGACGTTACGTTGGTGGTATGACCAATCTCGACAATGTCGGAGATAAGGATAGCTGGAAACTGAATGCGATTCAGTTGGGCATAGGCATCGGATTTTAGTGTTGTAAAAAGTTCAACGTAATTTTTCAATAGAACCATCGCTGTTCAATTTTACTATAGAAGAAGGGTTGGCAGCGATGGTGTCTTCTTGCCTGTACCGCACGATATAATCAACGGATCTTTTTATCTCATTGCCGATTTTTGAAAATATTTGTGGATAATATTGCCCTGAAATATTTGCAGATGTAGAAACGATTGGAACGCCTGACTTAAGAATCACTTGCCTGCAAAATTCGTCTTTTGTAATCCTTATCGCTATGCTTCCATCTTCATTGATAAGGTTTTCGGGGAGATTTATTGCATTGGAAAAAATGGCCGTGGTGGGAGTTTTCTGGAATGCCAGGAATTCAAGTATTTTTTGTGAAGGATTGGAAACGTACTGATCTATTTGATCAGATGCAGCAAGGAGAATGATCATTGATTTTTTCTCATCTCTTTTCTTCATCCGGTAAATTTTTTTTATGGCGGCTTCGTTTGTTGCGTCGCAGCCAACTCCCCATATCGTGTCAGTCGGATATAATATTATTCCCCCATTTTTTATAATGGTGACCGCAGACTTTAAATCGTCATCAAATTTTTCATTTTTCATTCCCGGATAGCTTGAAGTAATTGTTCAATTTCAATGGTGTAAGCGCACTTAAAGTGCCCGAGTGGACATGCTTTCAGCCCATGTATTGAGCAGGGTCTGCAAGACAAAACTTCTTTGGTCTCTACGATAATTGATTTCGTTGACAAAGGATAAAAACCAAAAGCAGGGATGGTGGAACAGAAAATTGCTGCAACAGGAGCGTCCACTGCTGAGGCGAAATGTAGTGGAGCAGAATCATTGGTATAGTTCATAACTGCATGTCTCATCAAAGCTGCAGAAGATAGAAAACTTAATTTTCCTGCAAGTACTTCGATATTTGTTTTTATTGTTTTCTTTTTTATTTTTTCACATAGAATAGCGTCTTCTTTACCGCCCAATAAAAAAATACTGTATTCCCCTGGAATTTGGTTGATGAGTTCTACCCATTTTTTTTCAGGATATTGTTTCGTAAACCACACGCTTGCGGGAGTCATGCAGATATACTTCACGCTCATATATTTTTTTATTTCAGCAAAATTATTTTCGGTAGGATAGAGGCGTGGTTTCGAAAATGTATTGTCCGTAAAATGCTCAATGAGTTTATTGTTTCTTTCTACTTCATGCAGGCCGTCGGAAAGTAGGTGTTTAATTTTTTTAGTGAATAAAAAACTTAAGGGATTTTTATCAAATCCTATTTTTTTATTTGCTCCGGAAAATACCGTAAGAAGTCCGGTGGATGCAAATCTCTGCAGGTTGACCACTATATCGTATCGATTCCTTCTTATTCTCAGTAAAAGAGAAAAGAGATTTCTATTCTTATTTTCTTTTTTGTTCCAAATCAGTGTTTCATGCACGAATGGGTGATCAAGTAACAGCCCTTCATTGCCTTTTCTTACTAAAATATCAATCGCTGCATTTGGAAAAAAAGTGTGAAGCTTTTCAAGCAACGCAGTCGCCAGAACCACATCACCCGTAAAGGCAGTTTGTATAACTAAAATTTTTTTCATCGACGTAGCCAAAGTTATCAATTAATCATTTCGATTTTTTTATGATTACATTATTATGTTTGCAAAAATGAATACGATATGGATTTACAAAAAATGATTGCTGATGCCTGGGAGAACCGTGAATTGCTCAAGGATGAAAGCTACAAAGACGCAATAAGGGCGGTGATTGAAAAAGTAGATGAGGGAAAACTCCGTACGGCAATGCCAATAGACAATCCTTCAAATAGCAAGGAATCGTCGCAGATTTGGAAGGTGAACGAGTGGGTGAAACAGGCAATTCTTTTATATTTTGGAATTCAGCAGATGGAGACATTCACTTTGCCGCCTTTTGAATTTTACGACAAGATGAAGCTGAAAAAGAATTATAAAGACCTTGGCGTGAGAGCAGTACCGCATGCGGTTGCACGTTATGGAGCTTATCTCGCGAAAAACGTTGTGTTGATGCCGAGTTACGTGAACATTGGTGCTTATGTGGACGAAGGAACTATGGTTGATACGTGGGCCACAGTTGGTAGTTGCGCACAGATAGGAAAGAATGTGCATCTCAGTGGCGGTGTGGGTATTGGGGGAGTACTCGAGCCCTTGCAGGCAAGTCCTGTCATCATCGAAGATGGATGTTTTATCGGCAGCAGAAGCATTGTCGTTGAAGGGGTAAAAGTCGAAAAAGAAGCGGTTCTCGGAGCGAACGTTGTACTAACCCAATCAACCAAAATAATTGACGTAAGTGGTAATGAGCCTCTTGAATTCCGAGGAAATATTCCACAGCGCAGCGTGGTAATTCCAGGGAGTTATCTAAAAAAATTTCCCGCAGGAGAATACAATGTCAGTTGTGCTTTAATTATTGGTAAGAGAAAAGAGAGTACGGATAAGAAGACAAGTTTGAATGATGCGCTAAGGGATTTCAATGTGAGTGTATAAGAAATTATTATTGGAATAGAAAGAGAGAATAGTTGCTTTTTTAAATCTCTTAAAGCCTTTTAACTTCGCGCAGTAAAATGTGTTTCGAATTTATCTATTTTCCCGTGTACGAATTGTATATCGTGTTGAATTGATAAGCTGAACAAATGCCCGGGTGGCGAAATTGGTAGACGCACTGTGTTCAGGTCGCAGCGTTCGCAAGGATGTGCTGGTTCGAATCCAGTCCCGGGCAC
>JBDSGZ010000014.1:0-10817 GCA_039918735.1 Ginsengibacter sp. | reverse complement strand
ATTCATATCAGGAATATGGAGACGATCACACTTGCAGGTGGGATTATTTGTCCCGCAACACCTTCTTTTTATAGTAAGCCCAAAACAATAGAAGAGGTTGCGGGCACGGTCGTAGACAGAGTTCTAGACCTTGCGGGATTGCAAATTGATACTTTTCGCTGGGGGAGATGATACCATCGTTTCGGCAGGTTCATGGAAAACAAAAGTCGCGCTTAAATTCATCGAAGATCAACAACTTCAACGTTAGGATAATCCTTGAGATTAAACGCGAATAGGCTCTCCGGCAAAGGATTATTGGCTTGCATGCTAAGTACATTGTAAGTATACTTATTGCCATTTTTCTCGAAAACTTTTGTGGACTTGATTGATTGACTGGCCTTGTCAACATCCACCAGCACTTTAAAAAATGCTTTGGTTTTATCCACCGGGGTGAGCTCAATTTGTTGCAAGCCTTTCTTACCACCATCCGAATTCTCGTTCAACTTGTATAAAAAGTCTTTATCGTAAAAGTTGGTAAACATTTTTTGAGGAGTAATCATATTAGCAGTTGGATCGATAGGGGTAATTTGAACTTCATTTGCGTCCTTATCATAGGTCCAAACATTGTTACCATTTCCATAGATTTCCTGACCTGGAAGACTGATCCTGTATTGATTTCCCTTCATATATACCGTACCACTTTTGGTACCCAGCACTTTGTTTTCTCCATTTTCAATTTTCAAGTTGAATTTGGCAGTAAGCGATTTATAGGTTTTAAACTTTGAACTTACGTTGTCTAAAATTTTTTTTGCATCAGGATCACTTTTTCCGAGAAAGGCAGTTTGGGAAAAAGAAGTGAACCCGGATAAAATAAGGTAGATGAAGAAAAAATTTTTTGTCATAACATTTGTTTAATTAACCACTATTCGCGACCAGGCAAATATACACTATAGACAAAGTTTAGACTCTGCAGTTTAAACAGAACGTATCACCAGAATGTTAATATTATAATCACAATGAAAGGCGATGTTAACCACTCATTTCACTTTCCAGGTTCGCCTGGCTTTTCATCATTGATGAATGATTGAAATCCTTGGCAGCGTTGATGAAATGAACAAATATCGGTTGCGGATTTTCCACCGTACTTTTCAACTCAGGATGATATTGCACCCCGATGAAAAATGGATGACTTGATAATTCGAGAATCTCTACTAGTCCAGTTTGCGGATTAATACCGCTTGCAATCATGCCTGCTTCCTCAAAGCTTGGCAGATACTTGTTATTAAATTCCCAGCGATGGCGATGGCGCTCATGGATTAATGTTGTGCCATAGATTTCGTAAGCGAGAGTATTTTCTTTTATTTCGCAGGGATAGGACCCGAGCCGCATGGTTCCTCCCTTCATAGTAATTTCTTTCTGCTCTTCCATCATGTCAATTACCGGGCTAAGAGTGTTCTCATTCATTTCCGTAGAATCGGCATCTTTTATCCCGAGGACATTGCGTGCAAATTCAATTGCAGCCATCTGCATTCCAAGACAAATACCAAAAAAAGGAAGATTGTTTTCCCGTGCATATTTTACAGCGCTAATTTTGCCATCTACCCCACGAAATCCAAAGCCTGGGGCCACAAGCAAACCATCAAGTCCAACCAACTTCTCCGCAACATTTTGTTCTGTGATATATTCACTGTGCACATTTACAACCTGGACCTTACAATCATTCATCGCTCCTGCGTGGATAAAAGATTCAAGGATAGATTTATAGGCATCCTGTAGTTCAATATACTTTCCGATCAGGCCAATCGTAACTTTAAAACGTGGATGCCTTAATTTTTCCAGGAACTCTTTCCATCTTCCAAGATCGGGTTCGGTATATTCGGTAATCTGCAGCTTTTTTAACACGATTAGATCAAGATTTTCACGAAGCATCGCAATGGGTACTTCATAAATGGTTGAAGCATCGGCCGCTTCAATAACCGCATTTTCCTTTACATTACAAAAGAGAGCGATTTTTCTTTTTAAATCATCCCCTAACGGACGTTCAGTACGGCACACAAGAATGTCAGGATGAACTCCATTTTCACTCATCAACTTTACACTGTGCTGAGTTGGCTTTGTCTTAAGTTCTTTTGCGGCCTTCAGGTAGGGAATCAAGGTGAGATGAACGATGATGCAATCCTCTTCAGGCATTTCCCATTGCAACTGACGTACGGCTTCAATGAATGGAAGACTTTCAATATCACCGACCGTCCCGCCTATCTCAGTTATGATTATATCGTATTCATTCTTCTCTCCAAGGAGTAACATTCTTCGTTTGATCTCGTCCGTTATGTGCGGTACCACTTGCACAGTTTTTCCAAGATAATCTCCCTCCCGCTCTTTGTTAATAACAGTTTGATAAATACGACCCGTAGTTACGTTGTTTGCCTGTGAAGTATGTATATTCAGAAACCTTTCATAGTGGCCCAGGTCAAGATCCGTTTCTGCTCCATCTTCTGTGACGTAACACTCGCCATGTTCATATGGATTCAAAGTTCCCGGATCAACGTTTATATAAGGATCAAATTTTTGTATGGTTGTTTTTAACCCTCTTGCTTGTAACAACTTTGCAAGAGAAGCGGCTATTATTCCCTTTCCCAAAGAAGAAGTTACACCACCGGTAACAAAAATATATTTGGCCATTTTTTTATTGGGTATTAAAGAATTTTATAAATAAATCAACAAGCAACAATTAAATGTTTCTTGCCGGAAAAATAATTTTGAATAAAAAAGTTGACCAGTCGGAAAAGGAAAATTGAGAGGTAAAATCCGTGAGGTCATGCAAACTTACGGCTAATAATTTAGGTTGAAAACTGAAAAAACCGTTTGTGGAAAAAACGTTCCTAAAAAGCTGTTAAGAACGGGGTGGCTTACATTTCACTACACGAAAAACGGCTGGAAAGATGAGCGGGCAGTTAATAGAATTTGTTCCCTGCGAGGTAGTTCCTCACATAATCATCAATGCCTTCTTCTAAAGAGAAAAAAGGTTCTTCATAGCCAGCTGCCTTGAGCTTGCCCATATCTGCTTCAGTATAGTACTGATAAGTATTTCTTATATCCACCGGCATATCAATGTATTCAATTGATGGTTGACGATCAATGCCATGAAAGGTAGCGATCACCAGGTCATTAAACGATCGCGCCTGCCCGGTGCCAACGTTGTAAATTCCTGACAGACAGCTTTTCTTTTCATTTCCCCAGCAATCCAAAAACCACAGGCATATCTTAAGTACATCTTTCACATAAATAAAATCCCGTAATTGTTCACCATCTTGGAATTGTTTTCTATGTGACCTGAAAAGTTTAACTAATCCGTTCTGTTTTATTTGGTTAAAAGAATGAAAAATAACGCTCGCCATTCTGGCTTTATGATATTCATTCGGACCATATACATTGAAGAATTTAAGTCCGGCCCATGCTGGAGGAGAAAGCAAATTATTAATCTCATTTTGCTTAAGTTCATCCTCAACCTGCCGAAGGGCCCATTTATCGAACTCATTTTTTGAAACGCCATACGGGTTAAGCGGCTTCAGATCATTGACAATATTATGGTTGTCTTTGTAACCCAATTCGCCGGCACCATAAGTTGCGGCAGATGAAGCATACACGAGCGGAATTCTATATTGGGAGCAGTATATCCACATTTTCTTTGAGTACTCAACATTCAAGTGTTCATGAATAGAATAGTCAAATTCCGTGGTATCAGTCCTGGCGCCTATGTGGTAAACGAATTGAATCTTAGTGTCTGTGGACCAAGCCCAGTCGAAAAAAATTTCTCTTTCGATCTTTTTGATAAATTTTTTCCCTTCCAGATTCTTATTTTTTTGAGGAAAAGAAAAATCGTCAACCAGGATGAGATTATAGTATCCGTGATCATTTAAAAAACTGACGAGACAACTACCAATGAAGCCCGCGGCTCCCGTAACAACTATATGAGCATCACTTTGCATCATTCAGGCAAGTAATTATTGAAAACTCTTCCGATTCCATTTTGATATTTTTCCTTCCAGGAAATGATGTCTTTCCATTGCACGCCATCCACGATTATTTCGGCTGACGTCACTTCGCCAAGTTTTTGATAAGGAATCGACAGACTGGATTCAAATTCATCAATATTTTCCCTGGTTACCGTCACAACCACTCTTCCCTGGGCTTCGCCAAAAAGAAATGCGTCTTTCCGTATATCATTTGTTTCCAATTTAATATTAAAACCCAGGTTCCGGTTAAAACCGCTTTCGGCAAGGGTGACAAAAAGTCCACCCTCGCTAATGTCATGGGCAGAAACTATCACTTTTTTCCCGATCAGTCTACTCACTGCTTCGTGCAAATTACCTTCTTCATCAAGATCGAAATAAGGAGCGGGAGAAAATTCTACTCCGCATATTTTATGTAAATATTCGGAAGACCCAATATCGTTTTTACTTCTTCCCAGTAAATAAATAATATCACCCTCATTCTTGAAATCCAGCGTCATCTTATATTCAAACTCTTCAAGAAGCCCAACCATTCCGATCACTGGAGTAGGAAACACAGGTCCTGAGGGCGACTGGTTATAAAAACTAACATTCCCTCCAGTCACCGGCGTATCAAATTTTTCACAAGCCTTAGACATTCCCTTTATACTCTCTACGAATTGGAAGTAAACTTCCGGATCATAGGGGTTTCCAAAATTGAGGCAGTTGGTAACTCCAAGGGGCTTTCCTCCACTACAAACAATATTTCTCGCAGCCTCACTAACCGCTATCATGCATCCCACAAATGGATCAGCAAACACATAACGACTGTTGCAGTCAGTTGTAAGAGCAAGAGCTTTTGAAGTGCCCTTTATTTTTACCACAGATGCGTCCGATGGTGCGTTGGTATTGAGGTTTGCAGTTCCAACCATACTATCGTACTGCTCATAAATCCATTGTTTCGATGCAATATTTGGGAATTCAATTATCTTCAAGGCAATCACTTCCAGATCATCCGGCTCTGGTACCTGTTCAATTTTAAACTCTTGGATTTTGTTCAGATAGCGTGGTGCCGTGTAGTCTCTTTCATAGACAGGAGCACCGCCACCCAACACCAGGCTTTCGGCTGGAAGCGTGGCTTCGAGCGTTCCGTTCATAAAAAATTCAAGCATTTCACCGTCGGAGACAACACCAATTTTTGAGCAAGGAAGATCCCACTTTTCAAAAATATCTATGACTTCTTTTTCCCTACCTTCTGTAACTGTGAGCAACATTCTTTCCTGACTTTCGCTTAACAATAGTTCCCACGCCTTCATATTTTGTTGGCGGGTTGGTACCTCATCAAGATTTATTTTCATCCCGACTCCACCTTTGGCACTGGTTTCTGCTGTAGAGCAAATAATTCCCGCAGCGCCCATGTCCTGCATGCCAACCACGGCACCTGTTGCAAGAACTTCAAGACATGCTTCTAATAATTTCTTTTCCTGGAAGGGATCACCAACCTGCACTGCAGGAAGATCTTCGGCGCTGTTTTCAGTTATATCGGCAGAAGCGAATGCCGCTCCTCCCATTCCATCTTTACCCGTGGCGCTACCAACGATAAAAACAGGGTTTCCTTCACCCGTGGCCGTGGCACTTACAGTTTTACCTATCGGCACCACTCCGGCACTCATCACATTTACGAGTGGATTCGTGTGATAACATTCTTCAAAATAAATTTCACCACCCACGGTGGGTACTCCAAAGCAATTTCCATAGTGAGCAATGCCATGAACAACTCCACTGAGTAAATGCTGCGTTTTTTCTTTATTCAGCTGTCCAAACCTCAATGAGTTAAGCGTGGCTATTGGCCGAGCGCCCATCGTAAAAATATCGCGGTGAATACCTCCAACTCCCGTTGCCGCTCCCTGGAACGGTTCGATCGCCGAGGGATGATTGTGGCTTTCAATTTTAAAAACGACAGCAAGCCCGTCGCCTATATCCATGAGCCCCGCATTTTCCTCGCCTGCCTTTACGAGCAACTTTGAACCCTCGCGGGGCAATGTCTTCAGCCACAGGATCGAATTTTTGTAACTGCAATGTTCACTCCACATCACAGAATAGGCGCTCAATTCAGTAAAGTTGGGGGTTCGTCCGAGTATCTCTACTATTTTCTCAAATTCATCTTTTTTAAGCCCAAGCTTTTCAGCAATTTCAAATGTAATTTCCATAATCTTTGTGTAGCGCAAACTTACAATGTCCTGGTATTTATCAGTGAAATCCCCTGTAATTATTTTAACTAACTTCCCACAGTCAAAGTTGCTTCATGGGATATATCATCTTCGTTTTATACGTTTTTCTTTTTTGCTTTCTGCTTACACGTCTTTCTTTTTTTAAAAATAGTGGTTTAGGATCCCGTACGTTAATTATTCTCTTTTTAATCAAAATACTGGCGGGATTAGCCAATGCATATATCAATGTGTATCACTACCCTGTTTCAGACGCCCTGGAGTTTCACCAGCAAGGACTCGAAGAATACCATCTTCTTTGGTCCAATCCAGTCGAGTATTTGACAAATATTTTTAAATCGAATTACTCAAACTATTCTGGATTTCTCGAATCTTCTGATTCCTTTTGGAATGATCTGAGAACAAATATTATCGCGAAGACTCTTTCTGTTTTTGACATTTTCAGTTTTGAGAACTTTTTTGTCAATAATCTTTTTTTTGATTTCCTCGTGTTTTTTGGAGCAGTCTATTTATACCGTGTTTTCATAAAGGCGTTCCGGCTGCGCAAGGCCCTGATCATTGCCTGCGTTTTTCTTCTACCTTCTGTATTATACTTCACGAGTGGAATTCATCGTGATGGGTTTATTTTCATCGGCCTGTCTATTATTGTTTATCACTTTTATTTCATCCTGGAAGAAAAGAACATTTCATGGAAGAGAATTTTTTCGATCATGTTTTTCCTTTGTCTTATCCTATTACTGAGAAGCTTTGTATTTATAACACTCGTTCCCGCACTTATCGGTTGGATCATTTCATCCCGTTACTCAAAGTCTGCAATGATCAACTACTTAAGCGTTTACCTGGTGAGCATCGCAATCTTTTTTGCTACTTCCTGGCTTGGCTCAACCGTTAACCTGCCTAAATATGTGTCGGAGAAGCAAAGTCAATTTGTCGATATTGCAAAACGCGGAACTTCATCGATTGACATCAACATTCTCCACCCGACATTCAAAAGTTTTTGGCAAAATACGCCTCAGGCGTTTATCAATAGTTTGATGCGTCCCTTTCTGACTGAAATGAAGGACGTTTTATACATCCCTTCCGCAATAGAAATTCTGGCTTATGAATTGCTTTTTCTCCTGTTTATATTTTTTCGAAAATCGCGGAAACTTAGGGCCTTCGACTATTTCTGCATATTTCTCGCGCTTGGAATGTTTTTAATAATTGGGTTTACAATTCCCATTCTCGGGGCAATTGTCAGGTATCGAAGCATCTATTTTCCGTTCCTTATCCTACCGTTAATCTCTTTTATAAACTGGAAAAAACTAATCCGTTTGTTTCGTATTAATTAAATATTAATATATTATTTATTAAAGCTACTATCAGAAATTTCTCACATTTTTAAGAATTCCTTTGTTTTTTTGGAGTAATAGTGTTTTTTTTGCGGATTAAAAATTAAAAAAATGCAATCTTTACGACTTAACGCTCTTCGGAATCATGAGAACAATGGGCAGGCGGGGCCCAAGTGTCACAAAATAACTTCAATCTTTGGTGAAAACGTTTTTAACTTAAAAAAGGCCAGGAAGTTCCTCAGCGATGAAGCTTACAAAAGCCTGCTTTCTTCAATAAAAAGCCAGGGGAAAATTGACCGGAAAATGGGTGATCAAATTGCTGCTGGCCTCAAGGCTTGGGCAGAGACAAAAGAGGTAACGCATTATACCCACTGGTTTCAACCTCTTACAGGTGCGACTGCTGAAAAACACGATTCATTCTTTACCTTAAAAACTGACGGCACTGAACTAGAAGAATTTGACGGAGCAGCACTCATTCAGCAAGAGCCGGATGCTTCTTCTTTTCCGAGCGGAGGGTTAAGAGCTACTTTCGAGGCAAGAGGATATACTGCATGGGATCCATCTTCGCCTCCTTTTATCATGGAAATTGGAAATGGTAAAACGTTGTGCATTCCTACGATATTCGTTTCCTATACAGGAGAATCGCTCGATGCCAAGACTCCACTCTTGAAAGCACTCGTTGCTCTTGACAAGGCTGCTACTGATGTGTGCCAGTACTTTGACAAAAACGTCACCAACGTTACTCCAACATTAGGATGGGAACAGGAATATTTTGTTATAGATGCAGCTATTGCAAATGCCCGCCCGGATATCGTAATGACTGGCAGAACCGTTATCGGGCACGCGCCACCGAAAGGACAGCAACTGGAAGATCATTATTTTGGATCTATTCCTGAGAGAGTCTATGCATTCATGCGGGATTATGAAACTGAGGCGTATAAATTAGGTATTCCTCTTCGGACGAGACACAATGAAGTGGCTCCTTCACAATATGAATGCGCTCCTATTTTTGAGGAAGTGAATATCGCGGTGGACCACAACACCTTGCTAATGGATGTGATGACCAGGGTCGCCAAAAGGCATGGCCTAATAGTGTTACTTCATGAGAAGCCTTTTGCGGGAATAAATGGAAGTGGAAAGCATAATAACTGGAGCATGGCTACCAACACAGGAGTAAATTTATTAGCTCCTGGTAAAACGCCAAAGACAAACCTGATGTTCCTGGCCTTTTTTGTGAATACTATCAAGGCGGTTCATGATTACTCAGATCTTTTAAGAGCATCTATCGCAAGCGCAGGAAACGACCACAGGTTGGGCGCAAATGAAGCACCTCCAGCTATCATTTCTATTTTTATTGGAAAATATCTAACTGACGTTTTAAATCAAATTGAAACCAGGGTTGGCAATAAGTTTGATGAGCAGGACGAGGCTATGCTTAAACTGGATATTCACAAATCGATTCCCGAATTGATGCTTGATAACACTGACCGTAACAGAACGTCACCTTTTGCATTCACGGGGAATAAGTTTGAGTTTCGGGCGGTGGGTTCTGCGGCAAATTGCGCAACTGCAATGACCGTACTGAATACAATATTAGGCGAAACACTTTCTCAATTTAAAATAGATGTAGACGAACTGATAGAAAAGGGAGAGAAGAAAGAAATTGCACTTTTACAAATTATTCAGAAATATGTCGTTGAGGGCAAGTCGGTCTTATTCGAAGGAAATAACTACAGTGAAGAGTGGGCGAAAGAAGCTGAGAAAAGGGGTTTACCAAATGTAAAAACGACTCCTCTTGCTTTGGATGCGTTCGTGACTGATAAAGCCAAAAAGCTTTTTGAGCAACACAAGGTTTACACCCATAGTGAGCTTGAAGCCAGGCACGAAATATTATTGGAGACCTACATTAAAAAAGTTCAGATAGAGGCAAGAATTCTTGGTGACCTGGCCAGCACTTATATTCTGCCCGCTGCAATAAAGTACCAGAATATTCTTATCAACAACATCAAAGGCCAAAAGGAACTTGGATTCGACGAATCCGGGTATAAGATTCAAACTCAAATTGCTCAAAAAATTTCTGAGCATATATTTGAAATCAGTACCCGTGTGACTTCTATGATTGAGGCAAGGAAATCAGCCAATAAAATCGAAGCTTCAAGGGAGCGTGCCATTGCATATTGCGAAATTGTAAAGGATTATTTCGAGGAAATCCGCTACCACGCTGATAAGTTGGAATTGCTTGTAGATGATGATTGTTGGGAATTGCCGAAGTATCGTGAGATGCTGTTTTTAAGATAAATTTTTAAATTTATAATTCTAAAATACCCTTTCGAAGAGGGTATTTTTTTTGGACAAAAATCCCGACGAACTTCTGTCCTCATTCTTCACATCAACGCAAAAAAAGCCCGGCTAAAGCCGGGAGATATCTTTTGTTCATCATTATTTATGCAGCAGTCGTTTCGTGCGTGCCCACATCATTTCTAAACACTACCAATCCGTCGAATACGTCAACCAATACCGGGGCAGATTTATCAATCGTTCCGCTCAATAATCTTTTACTCAATTGGTTTATGATTTGCTTTTGAATAAGACGCTTCAGAGGACGGGCGCCAAATTGCGGATCAAATCCATTTTCAGCTAGGTAATCTAAAAGATATTCAGAGAATTCAAGCATTACACCATTTTTTGATAGCTGTGCTTTGAGATAATTAAGTTGAATCCTTATTATTTCTTTAATTTCTTTTAAAAACAAAGGCTGAAACATAATCACTTCATCAATCCTGTTTAAAAATTCGGGACGGATCGTTTGCCTAAGCAAATTCATAACCTCTACTTTGGTCCGCTCAACGACCTCTTCTTTATTTTCCTCAGAAATGCTTTCAAGATTTGCCTGGATCAAATGACTTCCAATATTGCTTGTCATGATGACAATCGTATTCTTAAAGTTTACGACCCGGCCTTTGTTATCAGTGAGCCGGCCATCATCAAGCACCTGCAACAAAATATTAAATACATCAGGATGAGCTTTTTCAATTTCATCCAACAGGATCACACTATAAGGTTTGCGTCTAACCGCTTCCGTTAGCTGACCTCCTTCATCATATCCCACATAGCCTGGAGGCGCCCCCACCAGCCTGCTTACAGAATGTTTTTCCTGGTATTCGCTCATATCTATCCTCGTCATCATGCTGTCGTCATCAAAAAGATATTCGGCCAACGCCTTTGCCAACTCCGTTTTACCTACACCGGTAGTACCCAGGAAAATGAATGAGCCTAAAGGCTTTTTA
>JBDSGZ010000013.1:0-12882 GCA_039918735.1 Ginsengibacter sp. | reverse complement strand
ATATGATTCTTGAGATAGACAGGAATAAACCATATCGCTACAATGATGAGTGCAACTGCCGCAATCCATTCGTATGCAGCAACTGCTATCCCAAGGAAAAAACCTTCACCACTCATTCCTATAAATTGTTCAGCAGAAATATTAGACGCGATCAGTGAAGCTCCAATTGCCCACCAGGTAAGGGTTCCCTCTGCAAGGAAAAATGCTTTTGCGTCATGCTCGGTTCTTTTCCGGCGATTGTAAATGTAATATCCATAGCCTGCTACGATGATGAAATAGATAATAAATACCACGAAATCTGTGGCTGTAAGATTTTTATTCATAAGCAATTAATTGTTACGGTTTATGCGGCGACAAGCTAAATTCAAAAGTTATGCGTGATTCCTCAATCATTCGAACTATCCGTTTTTTAAAAGCCATACATTAGCATTTTTACGGACCCTGTTTTCAAGATTTAAATATAGGAATATTTTTTACGTGTCATAAAAACATTTATCAGCACGGCCAAACGCAAGCAAAGACTTTTATAGGCATCTTTTTTGATTGCCTTATTCACAAAACAAAATTTGGCTGAAAAAATTTATAAGCCTGTTCATTCTTATTTTTGACTTGAAAACTTTGCTAATAGTTTTTTGTTTACAGGAGGAATTTTTACTTCTGCATTGGAAAATCTTTTACATTTATTCGGATTAATTTTTTTTAGAGGAGCAAACGAAATCCATGGACAAAAATGATGTGATGTATCCATTTCTTTCCGGTGGCGGCGAGATGGGATTATTAACAAGAACGAAAGATTGGTCGAAGACAAGTCTTGGGACACCTGATACATGGCCACAAAGTCTTCGTACCACTTTGAGTATTCTCCTCAATTCAAAATTTCCAATGTTCCTCTGGTCGGGCCCCGAACTGGTCTCGTTCTACAACGATGCTTATCGCCCAAGTCTTGGGCAGGACGGAAAGCATCCGCATATTCTGGGCATGGTAGCAGAAAAAGCCTGGGAGGAAATTTGGGATATTATAAAACCGCTGATCGATCATGTGCTTGAAGGGCACGGAGCAACCTGGAGTGAAGACCAGCTAATACCCATTTTTCGTAACGGGAAAATAGAAAACGTTTATTGGACCTTTAGCTATAGCCCGGTAAACGATGAGTCTGGCAAAACAAATGGCGTACTGGTAACATGTTTTGAAACCACTGATAAAGTCAACCTTCTACACCAACTTAAGGAAAGTAAGGAACAACTCGAATTTGCGATTGATGCTACCGACCTGGGAACCTGGGAATATAATCCTCTCACGGGGAAATTGGAGGGGAATATGAGGCTACGAGAATGGTTTAACCTGCCTTTGAAAGGCCCGGTGGAATATCTTTTTGCTTTGAATGTAATTGCAGAAGCCGACAGAGATCGTGTAGTTGCTGCAATAGATGAGGCTTTAAATTTTGCTTCCGGTGGTAAACTTGAAATCGATTATGCAATCGTGCACCCCGTGACTGGAGAAGGGAAGATTGTAAGAGCTAAGGGAAGTACCAGCTTTAATAGCGAAGGAAAAGCAAGCAGGTTCAATGGAACCTTGCAGGATATCACCGGTTGGGTTATGGCACGAAACGAAATCGAGAAAAGCGAAAAACTTTTCCGAAATATTTTGAGGCAGGCTCCTTTGGGCATCACGATTCTTCACGGTCCTTCTTTTATCGTGGAAATGGCCAACGAAACTTATCTGGGAATAGTGGACAAAACAGAACAGGAATTTGTGGGGAAGTCATTGTTTGATACGTTACCCGAAGTAAGAAATGCAGTGGAGCCTTTACTCAGAGGGGTTTTAGAATCCGGAGAACCTTTTTATGGGATTGAGTTCCCGGTCGATATAAACCGGCACGGGACCAAGCAGGTTTCTTATTTTAACTTCGTTTATCATCCCCTAAGAAACGACAATCAGGAAATTGGTGATATCATCGTAGTGGCTACGGAGGTTACTGCTTCTGTGAAGGCCAAAGTAATGCTGGCCGAAAGTGAAAAACAGTTCAGGAATCTAGTGATGCAATCGCCCATTCCAATGGCCATTCTCACGGGTGCCGACTATACAATCGAATTGTCCAACCAGCAAATGATGGAAAATATTTGGCGGAAGAAAGAAAAAGATATTTTAGGGAAAAAGCTACTGGATGTTTTCCCGGAGCTGGCCCGCCAAAAGTATCCTGAATTGTTGAGGGAAGTTTTTACCTCAGGCAAAATACATCGTGAAGTAGAAGCTGCTGCCTACCTCCAGGGCGATGACGGCATGCGCGAATTTTTCTTCGACTTTGAGTATGCGCCTCTTTTCGATACTGATGGAAACATTTCAGGAATTATTGTAACCGTAAACGACGTAACCGAAAAGGTGGAAGCAAGGCGACTAGTAGAGGATGGAGAAGAGCGCTTGCGGCTTGCAGTAGAAGCAACGGAGCTTGCTACCTGGGATCTTGATTTAGAAACTGAAGAGCTTATCAGTTCTCCTAGGTTAGCAGAAATTTTTGGCCACGATCCCAAAGGGGAAATAAAGTTCCGAAGCTTGAGAGCACAGATTCATGCTGATGACATCCGAAACGTAGTTGAGAAAGCGTTTGAAAGGGCTCTCGAAACGGGACTTTATCAATATGAAGCCCGGATTCTGAGACCAGATAAAAAAATCTGTTGGATAAGAACGCAGGGAAAAGTTGTATTTGATAGGGAAAGAAAACCTGTGAAAGTGATCGGTACTCTTCGGGATATTACCGAAGAAAAGCAACACGAACAGGAAATACAGGAAAGTGAACAAAAATTCAGGCTGCTCGCAGACTCAATGCCACAACACGTATGGACGGCAAGCCCTGATGGTAAAATGACCTACTTTAACCAATCAGTTTTTGATTTCTCAGGGTTGCGCGATGAAGATGTTCATAACGACGGATGGATTCGAATTGTTCATCCTGATGAAAAGGAGGAAAATATACGAGAGTGGATGGAGTCTGTAAAAACAGGCAAAGATTTTCTATTTGAACACCGTTTCAGGAGACATGACGGGGAATACCGATGGCAATTGAGTCGTGCTAAACCACAACGCGATGCACATGGAAATATTCAAATGTGGGTAGGTACAAGTACCGATATTCAGGAGATCAAGGAAATGGATCAGCAGAAAGATCTTTTCATAAGCATGGCCAGCCACGAATTGAAAACGCCGATAACTTCTATAAGAGGGTATGCACAGGTATTGCAAGTGATGTATCAAAACAGTGGTGATGCATTATTGCTGAAGTCACTCAGCAGTATCGATAAACAAGTTGAAAAACTGATGCATCTTATTTCAGACCTTCTTGATCTTTCGAAGATAAAATCGGGTAAGCTCCATTTAAATATGGAAATTTTTTCCGTGAGTGGCCTTGTTCGTGAGGTTGTGAATGAAATGAAACACATTAACCCGGATTTCACAATTGACATTCTACGCAGTCCTCCATCGCAAGTCTATGCAGACAGGGAGAGGATTGGCCAGGTGTTAGTTAATTTTCTTACCAACGCAGTGAAATATTCTCCAAATTCCAGGAATGTAACTCTTGATTGCGAAGTTAAAAACAAGATGATAGAAGTTTCAGTACAGGATAGTGGAATCGGTATTAATAAAGGCGATCAGGCAAAAATATTTGAACGTTTTTATCGTGTGGAGGGAAAAAATCAAAAAACGTTTCCGGGCTTTGGCATTGGATTGTTTATCTCCCAGGAAATTATCAACAGGCACGGAGGAAAAATTGGAGTGACAAGCAAGCGGGGTGAAGGTTCGGTATTTTATTTTTCACTGCCCGTGCATACATGATATGTAGAAAGACCGACTTGTAAATTTCAATGTGTCGAAAAAAAAAAATTTCAAAAAAAATATTGATTGTGATTAAGAATTGTAATTTCGAGCGCTCAAAATTTTGATATGAGAAAATTGATATTAAGCGTGCATGTGTCTCTTGACGGCTTTGTCGCAGGCTCCGCCGGAGAAATGGATTGGATTGTAGTGGATGAAGAGATATTCGATGAGACAGTGAAACTTACAGACGCGGCTGATACCGCACTTTATGGTCGTGTTACTTTTGATATGATGCAGGACTACTGGCCCAAAGCAGGAGAGAATCCATCCGCGACGAAGCATGATAAGGAGCATTCTGCGTGGTACAACAGGGTTGAGAAAGTTGTTATGTCAAGAACGTTAAGTACCTCGGACTTACAGAATGCAAAATTGGTGGGGGCTGACATTGTTCCGGAAATTGAGGAATTAAAAAGTACTGCGGGAAAAAATATTCTCATATTTGGCAGCCCCGGTGCCGCACATACCTTGATGAATTATAACCTGATTGATGAGTATTGGCTTTTTGTAAATCCGGTAATTCTCGGTAATGGAATTAAATTATTCAGCGGTATTAAAGACCGGGTAAAGTTATCACTCCTAAGCACGAAAAAATTCGCTAACGGTGTTTTGGCTTTGAACTACCTGGTAGTAAAATGAGAGCGCTATTAAAACTTTGCGTCGTGAAAAATCCTATTTGTAATTTGTGAAACTCTTCCTGCTGTAAACTCCCGGTGATGCATGATCGCCTTCTCTAAATCGAAAATTTACAAATTGAACTCCCTTTAGTTCCGTGAGTGAATAAGTAGTTGCTGCCATGTAATTTTCGGCACCGGTGCTACCTATATTTTGCGTGAGGTAGCGACTGTCAGGAATTGCGACATACATTGTATCATGTGAGATTTTTTCGAAATTCAAATGAATTGAATCCCAGTCTACATTTATTAATGACACGAGGTTTTGCACCGTGAGTGTATCCAGACGGTTGTCCGAGGGTTTGTAAATCTTATATGAATTAGTACTATCCTCAAACTCTGCCCTCCACAAAGAGGGTGAATTTCTTATAACTATTGCAGAGTCCCCACCCGCCGTTGCGGGAAATTCATAAACGGTGTCTTCAACTACAGTTTCTTCTTCCTTTACTTCATTAGAGCCTGAATTGCAACTCAGCAATACCGCCAATAAAAGGATTGAAATGAGTCGTTTCGTCATTAGCCTGATTTTTGTCAGCCCAATTTAAAAATTAAAATGGATAACCTATTGCTAAATTTAAAACAAGGTTTTGCCTTCGCCAGGCCCGGTCTGTAAAATCTATTTGATCTAAAACCCATCGCTGACCGGGCGCCAGCCATGGCTCCCTAACTGGTGTTGCTATATCTATTCTCAATAAAAGGATCGTCAGGTTAAGGCGTAAACCAATGCCGGTACCCACCGCCAATTGATTAAAAAAGTCTTTTGTAAACTGGCCTCCGGGGCGGTTTGTGTCTTTATTATATAACCATATATTTCCTGCATCCACAAAAAAAGCTCCTTCAATTATATTGTTGATCTTAATCCTTAGCTCGCTGTTCATTTCCAGTTTTATATCTGCCGATTCATCCGGAAAAAAAACCAGGCTATCTGCATTAAAGTCTCTGTAAGTGCCCGGCCCTATGGAACGGCTTCTGAAAGCCCTGATACTGTTATTTCCTCCAATAAAAAATTGTTTTATAAATGGCAGTTCGGTAGAGTTTCCATAAGGGTAGCCAAACCCGAATATAACCCGGTTGGCCAAACGAAGTTTTTTACTGAAATTATAATAATACCTTCCTTCAAGTTGCGTTTTTATGTATTGAGAAATTTGTGTTCCAAACAATCTTTTCTTGCCATCTGTAGCATCGGGTTTAATTAATACGCCCGCAACGTTACCAGAAAGATCTGCGAGGCCGCTAAAATAAAAACCGTTTGCCAAAGGATTATTAATTAACGGATCTCTTGTATATGTGTAATTGGAACCTAACACAAACTGCGTATCTATTGCATGTTTCAGGATGGGGTTTTTGGCAAGACTATCTAGATAAATTTGGGTAACATTAATCGCTTTTACATAGTTTACTACAAACGGATTAAATTGATGTTGTGTATTTATATCAGGCTTCCATTCATATCCCAATTGTGCAGTAAGGGAATTAAGTGTATATAGTTTTCTCCTGTTCAGCAGATCATAGTTTAATTCAATTTTTGTGCTTGGTACAAAGGCATTAGTCGTATTGAATTTAAAAAAGGGAACTACAAACTTCGGAATAGAAAAAGTAACTCCACCGCCGAGTGTATAAGAATTATAACCCCTTTGCCTGCCGCTGGCCTGCACTTCCGAGCCGACATTAGTATGCAGAGATAAATGCTCTGCTCCACGAAAGATATTCCTGTTTTTAAAGGTGAATGTCACGAGCGATCCGACATAATTATTGGATTTGGTATTGCCTGATACTTCAGCCCTTAAAGTTTTTCGTGGCAGCGCGGTAAGGTAATAGTAAGTGTTTAATCTGCCTGTATCGCCCTGGCTATTCTGCGAAAGCTCAAACCTGTTATTCACGAATTTGAAAACGTCGAGGTTAATAAGCCTGCTTAAAGTAAGGTTATGATCTGTCCTGTTATACACGTCTCCCGAATCAAACCTCAAAATGCGGGGAAATAATTTTGGCTTAAATTTTTTGTTGGGGTCAACTATATAATATCCATCATAGAGAGAGCTGTTAATATGGCTTGTGTCATTTCGCTTTCCATTTAATCTGTAATTTGGATAAATATATACATCGTCAATTATGTAAGGTTTTTTGGCCACTGATGGCGTCTTTTCTTTTACAAGCAGGTGCATGTTTACCTTGTGTACATCTATTGTGCTATCGGCATTTATAATTAGCAGGTCAGGGCTGAAATAATAATATCCCTGTTCTTTTAAAATTCCGTCTATCCTTGTCCGTTCGGCTTTAATAATATCAAGGTTAAAAGCATCTCCGGGATGAAGAAACGACTTATCCCTTGTAGCCAAAATTGCCTGGCCTAATGCAGAACTGTCCATGTCAAACTGCACCTCGTTGATAGTGTACAACGGGCCGGGAATAACGGTATAAGTTGCGTGGGCCTTCTTTTTTTTTACAATGGTATCGCCGCTGGCCTCTGCATTGAAATAACCTACATTCTCCTGGTAATTTTGTAATACTTTGGAATTATAGTCAAGTTTTACCGTACTTAAAAGCACAGGCGGCTGTCCTAATTTTCTAAGAAATTTTCTTATAAAACCATTCTTCTTTGGATCGCCTGCAAGGTTATAGAATAATAATTTAAACGGTATTCCTAAAAACTTGCTGTTAGGAAGCGGTCTTGGAAGGTGCTCTGTAAGATCAACCACTTTATTTTTTTCTTTCTTCGAAAGTGTGCTGTCTTGAATTTTCACGGTAGCTCCTGTATACAACGCATCTCCTTTAGGAACAAACTTGGTTGTATTGCACGCCCCTAAAAACAATAGTGAAGCAATAAAAATTTTCACCGGTATATTATTTGCCATTCTCATTCGCTTTTGTGGGAATTGCAGTAGTTTGCTCTTCTCCTTTCTTTGCATTCTCCTGTTTGGTCTCAATTTTATTTTGTCTTTTTATTTGCCTTTTTTTCCTGCGTTGTTCCTTTGTAGTAAACAGTTCTTTGAGCTTATTGAAGTCTGCAGAAATTATAAAACCAAGTCCCGTTTCTATTACATAACCTTGTATAATATCAGTATAATCATTTTTACGATAAGCACGCAGCATATATTTTCCATCTTTACTCAGCTTATAATTGATAGAAACATTGCCTGCAAAACTCTGTTGTTTGTTACCTGAGGTTTGCGGACCGCCGAGTTGAAAATCATTACCAACGGTTACGGTTAGCCGATCACTTAACAGGCTCTTTGAAATGCCAACATTTAAATCTGTCCGGGTTTGCTGGCTACCGGTGGTGAAGTCCTGGCTGGTAGCCAAATCGAAATTGATATCAACACCCGCAATTAAATTTTTAGTCAGATCATTTAGCTGCTCGGTAAGTAACCGGCTCACACTCTGCACGGCAAACGTTCCTGCGCTTAAGGAGCTGCCACCGCTGTTGTCAAAAGGATTCTGGCCAACAAACCTGTTGAGTAATAATAGCGCGAATACTTGCTTATTCATTTCCGAAGGTTGCTGTCTTATCTGCGTCAATGCATTTTGGACAGTTGTAACTACATCACCGGAAACATTATAATTTTTATCCGAAGGAAGTATAACATCAAATGTAATATCAGGCTTCAGTAATTCGCCCCTCATAGTTAGATGCACTTCGAAAGGTAATTTCTGCTTATATAGTACTTGACCACTCGTCACCTGATCCTGAACAAGATCCAGCGGAGCTGTATTCGCAATATAAATCGCTGTAACATCCAATTGTGCCGTGGTTGGCTCGCCGGTCCATACAACCCTGCTGCCCTTTTGAATGATGAAATTTCGTTTTAAAAAATTGAAGGATAAATTGTATGCCCCTTCTTCGATTTCGTATGACCCCACCAAAGTGACTTTACCGCTGGGATCAATACCGGCGGTCAACTGGCCTGAACCTTTAACTCTTAAAAAATCACCATTGGCAGCATCCACAACTACATTGAAAGTAGCAAGCTTGCTTACCGATATATTCACAGAAATATCATAGCCAACAAGCGGCGAAACATTAAGTGAATCGTAAGGAACCATCAGTAAAGAATCTTCTGCCGTAGCGCTGTAATCCACGAAACGAACAATGCCTTCCCGCTTCGAAACGCCAGGGTCCTGTTGCGGCATTACCATGCTGAAATCCGTGTTATCATCAATGGATAAAGTGCCGGTGACAACAGGTTGGGTAGGTGTTCCTTTTATGGCAAGGTTTGTTGAAAAAACCATTTTACCATAAAATAATTCATTGTCTTTACTGGTCGAGTTAATAGCCTGGAAATTCCTGGCCTTAATGGTAAGATCGAAAGTGTAATCAAAAAAGTTTTTGGTATTAAGCATACCATCAATGGTAATCGGATTATTAGCTGTATCCCGTATAGAAAACGAATTGAAACGGATCCCTTCATTATTAATAACGGCAATTGATTCCTTATCAATTTTAAAAACATTGTTGAGTGTAGAAACAACAAACGCAGTGTTATTAAACTGGAGATTGCCGTCTATATTAGGATCTTGCAAACTTCCATTCAAGGCAATTTTTCCATACATGTTACCACGGGCATTTCTTATTCCCCCTTTTGTAAACCCTTCAATAGATTTCATTTGAAGGGACGTTATGTTTACAGTAAAATTGAAGTTGCTATTGTTCTGAGGTTTCAAAAAATAATCTCCGACTATGCTAACATCATTACCGTAGCCAACAAGGCTTATGTTAGCATTGAACGCATTTGCTGCGTTGTTGTTTACTTTGGCAGTAAGGTTTCCTAAGGTGTCCTGGTAAATGCTAAGATCCTGCACAGTGAGATCGGTTGTAAAAGTTGGTTGTGCCTGTATATTTTTTACAACAGCATTTCCGTTTAGAAGGCCGCCCACAAACAGTGAATCATTTTGCACAAAGCCTGTAAGCGTCGCAATGTTGAATTGGTTAAAATCAATACGCAATGGCTTATTTGTTCCGGTTCCTACGCTGTTAATAGCCAGTTGCTGGCTTCCCTGGCTCAATACAAAATTGGTAGCAGTGATATCATTGTTGAAATATTGAATACTGTTATTATTCGTGACGCTCCACTTATCGTAGTTGAGCAATAAGCTATCCGGCTTCAGGCTAAAGCTGTAGTTATTCAATGAAGGCTGGCTCAGCAAACCGCTCACAGTATATTTATTTACAGACTTCGCATCTTTGATATTAAGGGTAAAATTGAGGTTGTTATTTTGCAAGGTACCTCCTAACGTGGTGGCGTACACAGCGAGTGAACTTCCACTTTTTAGCTGGCTAAGCGAGGTATTGAAATTGAGCGCCCCATTCTTCGTGAAGGCCGTAAGTTTAAGGCCATCAATCTCCATACCATTGTAAACAATTAAAGGTGCAGCCATGAAGGCATTCCACCCACTATCGCTTGCGAAATGTGCAGTAATATTTACAGGCTTCAATTTGGTAAGCGCAGGCACAAAGGCGTGCAAAGCTTCATTATCTATTGCTCCTGCTGTAATGGTAAAATTATACGGGTTTACTTTGACAGTATTTTGTTTTGCCGTTAAAGAAAAGTAAGGATCAATCGCCTGCTGAAAAACATCTGCGAGTTGCGTAAGCGTATATTCTCCTTTTATTGAAGCGGACAGAAAATCACTTTTCAATGCAAGGCTGAGATTGCCTGGAGCATTGCCTGCATTCACTTGCAATGAATCAATGGTTATTCTTTGGCCATCATTCACCAATATTGAATGTGTTACATACAAATCGCCTGCAAGATTATTGGGGTCTATACTTGTAAAATCACCTTCTATTTGCCCATGATATTTCACCGGCTTTGCCGTGAAGCCAAGTGGTTGCGTATTGATACTATCAATAGTTGCCTTAATATGAACGGATGGAAATTTTGCCAGGAATTTACCATTTGCTGCAATCACTGCATCAAGATTAGGGTCGTATATGGATGCGTTTACCTTGTAATTTTTATTTGCAATACTTCCATCCAATTTAATATTTCTGTAATTGTATTTATTCAATGTCACGTTGCCTACTGTGCCACTGAAAGTTGCATTGGCATTTTCCGGTTTAAAGCCATGGCCTTTTACTTTAAAGTCTGCATTGAGATTACCAAGCTGGGGGTTTTGCATTATTCTACCTAACTCCAGGTTGCGTGCATTCACTGCCAAATCGTATTGTGCTTTATTTTGATCGGTAATGTTTACAAGTGTTCCTTTTATTTTAGCTCCTCCCAGGCTTGTATTGATAGCAAGGTCTGTGTATAAATTATTCATTCCTCCTTTCACCCTGCCCGACGCAGAAAAGGCATCCGGTATTGTAATATTTGGTGGTAAAGTATTTGGCGTAATGAATAAAGAAATGTCTCTTTTGGAAGATTGAAATTTTTGAATGGAAAGGTCTGCGTATAATTTATTCGGGGCCGGTAAACCTTTGATAGTGCCACTGGCATTTATGTTCGTAGCGGTTAAGCCGCGTAAAACTAATTTTTCAAAATTCATGTCGTTAACTTTTCCGGTAATTCGGGCATCAACATACAAAGTAGCGTAAGGAGAAATTCCATTTATTTGCCCGCCAAGCTGAGGCATGAAAGTGAGTAAATCTTTTACTGTGATCTTGCTGTTTACCAAGTCAATATCGAGTCCCAAAACTCCCGGATCTTTTTGCAAAGCGGCCAATGAAGGATAGGAAATAATTGCTGTTTTTTTAATTTCAGAGCCCGGCGTTTGTATCAGAAGGTTTTGTAAAGAAACGCCTGATGGATTCATTTCAAAATCTGCTTTTAGATCATTCAGCACTAACCCACTTTGTTCCTTCAGACTCGCAGAATTGATGGTAACTAAAGTCGTATCAAGGCTATATTCCAGGTTGCTTGCATTTAGTGAGATATCCTGCATATTCAAATGAACATAATCTATTCCTTTAGGAGCATGCGGTGCAGATACATCATCAAATTTTAGATTGCTATTCTTGATTACGAGGTCAGATGAAATAATTTTAAATGGTGGAGTAGGGGCAGTCGTCAACACAGAATCCTTCGGCTTGGCTTTCACTGCTTTAGAATTTGTTTCTATCGTTATTGTCGAATTGCTAAGGTTAGCATCTTTAAAATTTATAATACTATTTTTCAGATCTATATCTTTTGGATGAGCAGTAAGATCGCCAATAACAAACGAAGACTTCAGGTGAGAAGGCTCGCTGTTAAATGCAACGTTTATATCGCTTATCTGCATTTCTTTATTATGAAACTGAAGATAATTTTGAGGCTGGACGGCTGCCTCATCTACGCTTTTTTTCACCGTTTTTTTAAGAGGCTTTGTTTGGTGGAAATATCCCGTTAGCCCGTTCAGCTTTATAGAGGGGATGTCAAACAAAAGATGGCTTGGGTCAAAATTGTAAATCTTTGTATCCAGGTGCCCTATCGTCAGGTCCATATCATTACCAGAGTACGGATCGAAATACACTACCCTCGTATCGCTCACCAGGATCCTGTCGATATTGAGTTGCATGGTGGAAGAGTCCGGATTTGTTTCTTCTTGCTTTTTCTGACCTATGAAAGCGTCTGCAATAAATTGAAAATTAAAAATCGTGTCCGGCGCCATCCTCTTGACTTTAGCGGTAATGTTGCTCAGAGAAATCTCCTGTATTTCGATGTCGCTCCGCAGAAGGCGCAACATACTGATATCAACCTTTATTTCACCTCCATACAAAAGGGTATCCTTGCCTTGATCTTCTATGTAAACTTTTTGAAGAGACAATGCGGTAGGAAAGTCGATATCCAGTTTGCCAATTTCAACTTTAGTATGCATTTTGTTTTCAAGATAGCTGACTATCTTTTTGCGGGCGAAGTTTTGCACCGCTGGAACTTGTATCAGGACAAGCAAAAGAACTATAAGTAATAAAACGGATGCAATTATCCACGCAACAATGCGTCCTACAATTTTTAAGGCAGTTTTTTCCTTCTTTGGTGCTTCAGGCTTCGCTGTCTCCATCTTATCAACGTCAATTTAAGTGTACTAATCAACAAAATTTAAACCAAATAATTTTAATTGGATTGGTACGATTTACAACAGCCATCGGCAGCCGTTTTGTGACTTTTTTTCTCCAAAAGGGGAACGAATTAAATTTTCAGGCTAAACAATTCTATTTTGTTTTCTATGCCTTTTAAATCTACCATTCCGAGGCTCTCGGTTTGCCAGGTTTTCAAATCAATATTGTCAACAAAATCCTTTGATACTATAAAGTGTTGATTCAGATCGGCGCAGGCGCTCCTGATCCGGGCAGTTGTGTTCATTGTGTCGCCACTCATAGCAAGGTCTCTTTTGACGACTCCTATTTCTCCAACAGTTACTTCCC
>JBDSGZ010000012.1:0-4149 GCA_039918735.1 Ginsengibacter sp. | reverse complement strand
CCCACACTTCGGAAAGATCAATAATATTATAAAGTACGTGTACCAATAGAATTGAATTAGCGGTTATGGCGTAGGTCTTGCCGGACAGTTAGATGCAGGAGGACAGGGGCGTGCTGAAGTTTTGATTGACCCAGCTCCTGATTGCGTTATTACCCCAACAAATATGTCATAATAGATGTAGTCATACTTAGCGTCTCGTCGTGGCTGAAAAAGCAGGTAATTGAAATCCCTGATTCTTGTCCCGTTTGGAGATAAAAGACTCAACAGGCTGTCCTTTTCCACAGTCATATTTCCCAAAATTGATTTTCCTTTAAAACTCGCTGCCTTTGTTTCACCAACGGGTGCTAACTCTTCAGCGCTGCCGATATAGCCTCCCGATGAATCTCTTGCATAAGATAAGAGAACAAAAGGTTTTCGGAAATTTTTAGCATCAGGTGATTCAAATTGGATTGTCAGGTATTTCATCTGCGTACTGTCCAGAAGTCTATTAATTTCCGAAGCCGGGTATTTCACAGAGGCGAACTTCAATGCAGGATGACAACTTTCGAAAATCGAAAGAAGAATAATCAGGAGTAAAATATTCCCGGATGAGGACATCAAATCTTTGGAATGTTTTTTAGGATGTTGCATAAAATAGTTTTTAGTCGTTTTGAAAAAAATGCTTTTTACGGCCGAAGAGTTTTATTGAATTATGCGAATCAATCTGATCATTGTTTTAATTATCAAATGAAGAATGCTAATTAGGATGAGCCGGACAATTAGGGGCTGGCGGGCAGGGCCGGGCCTCAATGCTTTTTTTAAATATTGTTGAAGTGTCACCGCCAATTGTTACATCATAGTAGATATAACCTCCATTCTTATCTATAGCAGGGGAAAAAAGCAGAAAATCAAATTTCGTGCTTCTTCTGTGGGTATCGCTATCTGTCAGCAATTCTTCAATGCTTCCTCGTGACAGCCTGAGATTACCCAATATCGTTTTCCCTTCAAAAGATTTTGTCTTGGCTGTATCGACGATCGGTAAAGTGTATACCGGAACATTTAAGAAACCGCCTGTCGCATTTCTTGCATAAGAAATGAGCGTTAATGGAGTGGAGCTTTTTCCATCGCTGGATAAGTACTCCAGGGTGAGATAACTCATCGTATCTCCCGGATTATTCAACAACGCAAGAATATCAGCGGCCTCGTACTTTACTGCTGCCATCTTCACTTTCGGATGGCAACTGATGAGAGCAAGAGCAGCTACGATTCCGACAATGTAAAAATTCCGTTGCCGAGATCTCATCCATCGAAAATTAAAATTGAAATGTTGCATACAATAAGAATTGATTGATGAAATAAATGGAGAAATGTTGGTGATAATTAAGTGTGAATCAAGGTCGCTTACTGTAGCTCCTGAGCTGGGAAGATTTGTTTAAGAGGGAACGGATCAACAAAATAAGAAAATAATTTCTAAAATGCACTTTATTAAGAAGTCAAAGATAGCGTATCACTTCTTCCAATTTTGGACTTTGACGCAGTAAATGCTTTGGCAATAAACAAACATAAAATGACATAGGCTACATTGGGCACAATCCAGATATCGTCTGCCATCTTATGATTCGACTGCATCATTGAGTCGTAGTAGAGATAGACAAAGAAGTTGGTAACCACAAAAATACTAAGCCCTGTAACTACATAAATATCGGGCGTCGATGTGAATTCATCCTGATCATCACGGGCTTTAGATAAATAATACAAGAGGCAATAAGTCATCAGGAGGAAAGCCTCGACAAGAAAAAGATGTGAGCCAATGGATGTTGAACTAAAAAAGTTTTCAAACCATCCCAGGTCAATGACAAGAAATAGTAAATACAGAATAGGAATGATTTTTTTAAATTTTGAATAGTACTCCTGTCTTAGCTGGATGAAGAAATAGCTGAAGCAAACAAACCGGATCACAGAGTGAATATTGTACAGATAAATATTGACCTGCAGCCAATACAGATCGGGAAGATTTTTATGAAAGTCACCGATGATATCTGCAATAATATTGATGGGCAAGGCAAGCAAAATATATACAACCACCGGGCGCATGTATTTCGGTTGGGTTCTATTTCTCCACAGGAAGAATATTGGTATTAACGGTGCCCATGCTTCCGACCAGACCTTTAATATCGTAAAGAGTCTTTGCACTTTTAATACCCGTCATAGGGTGGGCAAGGGTTAGGGGAGACGGCAATGTATTTTCTTACGAACGTCGCATCTGACGAATCGAAGGTTTTGGCGGGAAGTTGGTCAACAAGCCAAAGCTTATATTCGATTTTTTTCGCGGGAAGATTGGTATTATCCAAATTAACAATAGATGGAACAAAAAGAACTATACCGTTTGGATGGTGTCGAACCGAATCTGCAAGAATTTTCAGTTCATCTGCACCAGTTGGGCCGTGTCGGCTCAACTCCTGGTCACCAAAGATCATATTATCAGGAATTGTCCCATAATTACCTTGAAGATGTCCCAATTTAAGCCAATCATTCTTATCAAATGCCTTGTGATTTCTCTGTCCTGCAAATGCAACCATCGTCAATTCACCGCCATCCAGCATATACTGAAAAACAAGTTTTCCTCTTCCAGGTGCGGAACCCGATTCTTTGTACAAATTTTTCAAATCCGCGACACTCGCGTATAATAGATTTAAATTTCCTGTAACTTTTAGCAATGGATTCGATGTATCCTCATCAGCATTTGCGACGCCATCTACGTGAGTAGAATCCGCAATCATTTTAGCTTCTACTCCGGGTTGCTGTGAATCACATCCCGCGAAGGAGATCAAAATTAAAATCAAAAACGAAACAGCAATTACTTCGATTAATTTTTTAATTGAATACATGACATTTGATTTAATGATTTAGAAAATTGAGCAGCGGGACTGTTTACCGGAAAAAGCAAGGCAATGAAAAAGAAAGTTTGAGAAGTAGGTCTTTGGGGATTTCCAAGAGATTGGATTTGCTAAAGTAGCATTCTCAACAATAACAGCGAAAGAAAATATTTTCTAAATTATCATTTAACAGGAATAGAGGTGAACTTTCATTCAATGTAAGAGACGAAAATATTTGGCAGAAAGATAATCTGCAATCAATTTTTCAGGATCTTAAACTCAACCCTCCTGTTAAGTTGCCTTCCGTCATCGGTGTCGTTAGTAGCTACGGGTTTTGTTTCGCCGTATCCGTGAGAGCTGATACGGCTGGTATCGATGCCCTGTGAAATGATATATTCCATTACAGACCGTGCTCTATTTTCGCTGAGTGTAATATTGTATTCATCTGTTCCCCGGCTGTCCGTGTGGGCGCTCATCTCAATTTCTATCGCTGGATTTTCATTGAGCAACTGTACCACCCTGTTGAGTTCGATATAAGAAATTGGTCGAAGATCCCATTTATCAAAATCGAAGAATACATTGTTCAACCTTACTATTTGTCCAACTTCAATTGGAACCAGATATAAGTCTTTATGTATCTCCTTATAACCTTGCTTTATCAAAGAGTCAAGGTTCAGATTTTCCGACACTGCAAAGAAATGATCAGCATTGGCCCTGATGCTAAAGTTTTTGTTGTAGGGCAATACCATCTTGAATGATCCATCGAATGGACTTGATAATGCAGTGCCCGCCACATTTCCATCGGGCAGGGTTTGATACAAGAGAGATGCGCTGAGCGGTTCGTTGGTCTTTGCATTATAAACGTTGCCGCTAACCAACACTACAGGATCAGGCTTTTCTTTCTCCAGTAATTTAATTTTTACGATATCACTTGCTCCATAACTTTCTTCACCGGTCGTCATATAGGCATACTCACCTCCGGCGTCCATCGTAAAAAAGGCATCCCATTCGGTAGTGTTTATTGGGCTTCCAAGGTTTTGCGGATCACCCCATTTTGTCCAACTATCATCGAGCCTCTTTGCTCTCCAAATGTCATTGTTTCCTTTGCCACCGGGGCGATCGCTGCTAAAATACAGCGTCACTCCATCTGCTGCCAGGTAAGGAGTCATCTCGTTGTAGTTTGGAAGATTTATTTTCTTACCAAGACTCTTTGGTTCACTCCATGTGCCATCATCGAGAAGGAGACAAACATAAATATCATTGTTATGCCCCTGGTATTCAGTGGTCATGTACA
>JBDSGZ010000011.1:0-6770 GCA_039918735.1 Ginsengibacter sp. | reverse complement strand
CATCCGGCCAACGAGAGTAATATCGTAGGTCTGCCATTCACCGGCTGACTTTGCCATCATTTCAGATGGTTCAATGAATCCATAGATTGAACTGAAGTAATCTTTCAATGGCTCCATTCCCTTGCTGTCTTCAATTTGCACTTCGTACCTGCCACGCAGGTAAACTCCACTGTTACTTTCGGCCGGAATTCTAAATTCAATGTGAAGTTTGAAATCATCAAATTTTTTGTTAGTGATAAGGTTGGAGCCCGTCTGTGGACTTCTCAACATTCCATTTTCCGCTTTCCACTGATTTGCACCTTTGGTGTGCCATTCGTCAAGATTTTTGCCGTCAAATAATACAACAGGTTTGCCCCATTGTGGTTCGGAAGTTTTCTTGAGTGAAGGCGCACGTTTGCCAACCCAGTTGTAGATCTTACCGTTCGGAAATTTCATAGTTCCGGTCATGTTGTCGCCGGTTAGCATGCCTTCCACCTCAAGGTTATTATCCTCTTTCTCCCATTGAGGAGGAATTGAAAAATTGAATTTGCCATCGGCGAAATAGACCCGCGATATTGGGCGGGCACTTCCTCCGGTGCCCACGAACTGTCCGGTTAACATGGTCAATCCAGAATGGTTGACTTCCAGCCACGAGGGTGCAGGTTTCCCATCCATATCCATCGTAATGTCCCATCTGCCTTCCAGCGGAGTAGTGGCTTTTGGAGTCTCAGAACGATGGTTTGCTTTTGATACTAACGCCGAGGTCAACATGAGCAGACCGGCTAGTGACACCAGTTTAGAGGTTTGCCGAAGGAGGCTTCTGAATCTATTTTTTATCATTTTTTTTATTTTTTTACAATTAACTGTTAAATTGAACCACTAATTAAAACGGATGTAAACTCCGGGAGGTCTCTCTTTTTTATTTCTAAGTAATAAATACTTTTTCCTAGCCTTCAAAGGTAACGGTTATCTGAGTTAAGAGTGGGACTAAACGGTTATTGAAGAATAATTCATCTGTATTTTTTGGCAAATTTTAATCAATTAAAAATCATTCAATGAAAAAAATCGTGTTTGTCTTTTTCGCTGCATTTTTTATTACAGTGATGACCCGGTGCAACTCGTCCTCGACAGATGAATCATCAAAGGCTGATTCAACAGCTATTGTCAATACCGATACTGGTAATGTTACCGATGATTGGAAATTAGGTGTACAAATGTGGACGTTTCGAATGTTTCCATTTGTGGATGCAATTGAAAAAGTGGACAGCGCCGGTGTAAAATATATCGAGCCATTTTGGGGACAACCACTTGGAGGTGGTATGCCGGATAGCTTTGGTATAAGAATGTCGGCAGACAGTAAGGCAAAACTGAAACAACTATTACAATCAAAGGGCATTCAGATTGTTTCTATGGGAGTAATCTCTCCCCATTCGGAAGAAGAGTGGAAGCAGGCATTTGAACTGGCAAAGGAATTCGGGTTGAGCTATATTACTGCAGAACCACAAAAAAAGTTTTGGGGTCTTGCCGACAGCCTTGCAGGTGCCTATGGAATGAAGATCGCTATTCATGATCATCCTTTTCCAAATGCTTATGCTGGTCCTGATTCGGTTCTTGCTGCGATGCAGGGACATCCCAATATCGGTGCATGTGCAGATGTAGGTCATTGGGCCCGAAACGGGATAGACCCGGTACAGGCATTGCAAAAACTTGAAGGTCATGTTTACGATGTGCACCTGAAAGACATAGTGAAGTTCAATGATACTAAAGCAGCAGACACGATTGTAGGCCGCGGAGTTATTAATTTTCCTGCGATATTTCAGGAACTTAAGCGGCAAAATTTTAAGGGATTACTTTCAATTGAACATGAGTCAAACTGGTATCACAATTTGCCCGACGTTATTGAAACAGTGCAATATTATCATGACCAGGTGAACAAGTTAAGATAGGGGTTACATATAAATAAAAAAACCGGGGACAACCCGGTTTTTTATTTATAAAATGATAGTTGAGGGATTACCCCTCATCTTCTTCAAGTGCGTCATAGTTTATACTGTTTTCAGCGATCTCCGTTAGTTTGGCATCGGTCTCTTTTTCTTCCTCAAGAGTTTCCGCCAACAGATCAGATACATCGCTCATTCCAAGCGTATCCGCTAACTGTACAAGGCTACCGTAAGTCGCTATTTCATAATGTTCAACTTTCTGTGCTGCCATGATCAATCCAACATCTCTGGTGCTGGTGCCGGCGTCTGTTGACTCAATGATGTCTTCACCCTCTTTTGTAATTCCTTGCATTGCTTCACATTTTTTAGCCTGGGCCTTCTTACCGATTTTTTCGAATGCTTGCTCAAGCCGTGCAACATGATTTTCTGTAACCTCCAGATGCTCCTGGAAGGCGTCCTTCAGTTCTGATGAGGTAGCTGCTTTTTTCATCTTGGGCAATGTCTTTACAAGATGTTTTTCTGCCCAATAAATGTCTTTCAATGAGTCCATGAAAAAATCTTTCAATAGCCCGTCATTTGCACCTTTTCCTGAATTACTTTTTTTAGTTGAAGAAGATGGGATCGGCTTCGATTTAGTTGTTGTACTAGCTGCCATGTTTGTAGTTTTTATTTGGTTAACAATTTTTTCTATTAAGAATAAATACCATGCCAGTTGTAACTATTTTATTTATCGAAATCAATTTTTTTTCATTGCAATCTTTAGCTTCACTGGATGCAAGAATCGCAAAATAAAAATGATAATAATTACAACCGGTAAAAAAGAATGAGGGATGATAATGGGTAAATCATTCCTCAAAAAAGTCATAGGAGTACAGGTGGGAAGAACAACTATTAGAATGATTAACATCCACACCGAAATCGTTGGCTCCTCTTTCTTTGAGGACTTTCAATGACCGTGCATTCTATTCCCCAAACATGAGCTTCCTGGAGTTTCAACTGGTCCAGGGCTATTCATTTGGAGATAGTAATTTTGTCTTTGCTAGTTTGCTGATGAACAACTATCGTGGATCATTAATCAAGACTGGCTGAGCAGAAATAAAAATGCTATCGCAATGGCTGCAAAACAAAGTGCAGGAATTCTTTTATACCGAAAAGCATTAGATGAGGTGGAAGTTTTCCTGGTTCATCCAGGCGGCCCTTTCTGGAGGAACAAAGATTCAAATGCGTGGAGTATTCCTAAAGGTGAATTTGTCGATGGGGAAGAACCGCAGGCTCCAGCAGTAAGAGAATTTTATGAAGAAACTGGAAATATGGTGGCGGGAAAATTCACGGAATTGAAACCTGTAAAATTAAAAAGTGGGAAGATGATTTTTGCATGGGCTGTACAAAGCGACCTTAACGAAAGAACTTTGAAAAGTAATTTATTTGAAATGGAATGGCCCCCCAGCTCCGGTAATTTTCAAACGTTTCCTGAGGTTGATAAAGGTGCATGGTTTGCGGTTAGTACAGCGAAAGAAAAAATAAATGCAGGGCAGTTAGACTTTATTAGCCAGATTGAGAAAATGCTGGAAGTTGGAAGCAACGAGGGTTGATTTTTATATCTTCCAGTCAATGATTTTATTCGACCAGTTTGCATTGTAAGGAGTACTCACCTTTATATAGTTGTCAGTGTAGCCTTCCATCATCCCGCTTTTATTGAGGCCTTCAAACAGTACTTTTCTTGTTTCGCCTATATGCTGTTTCGTGAAATCCATCATTTTTTTATAGGATAAAGAACGGAGAGTTTTTGTGCGTTCATGCCTGGCAGATATGGGAACAATGGGTTTTAGATCTGCAGCGAAAGTGTTCGCCCGTTCTGAATAGGTGAAGACGTGAAAATAAGACACATCCGCATTCTTAAGGAATTCCATCGTCTCGTCAAATTCCTCATTCCCTTCCCCCGGGAAACCTGTGATTACATCCACTCCTATACAGCAATGTGGCATCAGGTTCTTTATCGACCGGGTTTTTTCTGCATACAATTCTTTTTTATAGCGCCTTCTCATCAGTCCGAGCACTTTGTTGCTTCCGCTCTGCAATGGGATGTGAAAATGGGGCATGATCCGTTTGCTCTGCGAAACCAATTGTATTATTTCATCTGATAATAAATTAGGTTCGATGGAGGAGATCCGGTAGCGGTCAACGCCCTCGTTTTCTTCAACAGCTTTCAACAACTGAAAAAGATTTTCCGCCGTTTTTATTCCGTCACTGTTTCTTCCAAAATCACCCAGGTTAATTCCTGTAAAAACAATTTCTTTTACATCCTGTGCTGCGACTTGCTTTATTTCGTCTAAAACATTTTTTATCGAATTACTCCTGCTTTTTCCTCTTGCCATGGGAATGGTGCAAAAGGAGCAATTGTAATCGCAGCCATCCTGCACTTTCAAAAAAGAGCGGGTTCTTGTGTTTAATGAAAAAGACGAATTGAACCCCTGGATATCTTCTATCTCACAACTGCAAATTTTTGCTGTATCACCTTTGCTGATTTCCTTCAGGTGGCTGACGATATTAAATTTTTCCGCAGCTCCTAACACCAGGTCCACACCTGCTATTTCTGCAATTTCTTTTGGTTTCAACTGGGCATAGCAACCTGTAATGACGACCATTGCTGCCGGCGCTTTTCTTTGTATTCTTCTTACAAGCTGCCTGCACTCCTTGTCCGCATTTTCGGTCACGGAGCAAGTGTTGATGACATACACATCCGCAACGTCAGTAATGTCTTTTTTTACAAATCCGTCCTGCTCCAACAATCTTTCAATCGAAGAAGTCTCCGAATAATTAAGCTTGCAGCCCAGGGAATGTAGTGCAACTGATTTAGCAGAAATCATAAGGCGACAAAATTAAAGCAATTCATCATTAAACACCCGGTACTGTGGCGTTGAAATTAATTTTGTGATTAAATAACAAGAGATTAAAAAAACTTCCGCATCTTCGGTAGACCCTCTTGTAGCGAAGAACAAATAATTGCTGTTTAGAGTTCTATTTGTCCCGGGAAATACTGTCTGTGTAATTACGACCACTTAAAAGGCCCATTAAAACAATTCTCTGTAAATTTGAAGCTTAACGATTAGCCCTTGCAAATGAAGATAAAATCTTTTCTGGCGAAGCCCTATGCATTATACAGGTACAAGCACATCAGGAAAAGTATGCTGACCGCTCCCGCAGACCAGGAAACAATTTTTCAGAGTTTAATTAAGACTGCAGCCCAAACTGAATTTGGCAAAGAACATAATTTTGAAAAAATAAAAACTCATGCGGATTATATAAAAAATGTTCCTATAAGAGAATACGAAGATTTTAAAAAATATATTGAAAGAATAAAAGAGGGCAAGCACAATGTGCTATGGAAAGGTGTGCCTATTTATTTTGCAAAAACCAGCGGAACCACGAGTGGAATCAAATGCATTCCCATTTCAAAAGACTCAATTCCAAACCATATCAATACAGCCAGAGACGCACTTCTTTGCTACATGGCTCAGACTGGCAAAAGTCAATTTGCTGACGGTAAGATGATTTTCCTGAGCGGATCACCTGAGTTGGAAAGGGTGGGTGGTATCCCTACGGGCCGGCTAAGTGGAATTGTAAATCATCATATTCCGCGGTACCTGCGGTCTAATCAATTACCTACATTTGAAACCAACTGCATAGAAGACTGGGAGTTGAAGCTTCAAAAAATTGTCGAAGAAACGATTAATGAAAGAATGACGCTGATAAGCGGAATCCCTCCATGGATGCAAATGTATTTTGACGAGCTTGTTAAGAAAACAGGGAAAAAGATTAAGGACATTTTTCCAGACTTTAGTCTCATGGTGCAGGGCGGTGTAAACTATGAACCATACAGATCAAAGATTGTAGAAACCATTGGAAAAGAAATTGACACGATTGAATTGTATCCTGCAAGCGAAGGTTTTTTTGCTTTCCAGGATAGTCAAAAGGAACCCGGCCTGCTTTTGAATTCCGACAGCGGAATATTTTTCGAATTCATTGCTTCAAATGAAATATTTGATGAACAACCCACCCGGCTGACTTTAAAGGATGTAAAAGAGAATCAAAATTATGTGCTCATTGTTTCAAGTAATGCGGGCTTGTGGGCATACAATACCGGGGATACAATAAAGTTTGTTTCACTCAATCCTTACCGTCTTGTTGTTACTGGTAGAATCAACCACTACATCTCTGCGTTCGGTGAACATGTTATTGGTGAAGAAGTGGAGGCATCGCTCATGAAAGCCGCGAAAGAAGAAAATATTAGCGTAACCGAATTTACTGTGGCACCGATGATTTCAGGCGACGGAGAAAAAAGTTACCATGAATGGTTTGTCGAATTCGAACAAATTCCCCGGGACCTGGAAACGTTAGCCCATAAAGTGGACAATAACCTTAGGAAGAAAAACATTTATTATGACGATCTCATTAAAGGAAATATTCTTCAACGATTGAAAATAACACCTGTCAGAAAAAATGGGTTTATCAATTACATGAAGAGTATAGGCAAACTTGGAGGTCAAAATAAAGTGCCAAGACTCAGCAACGATCGTACAATTGCAGAAAAACTAAATCAGTGGGCTGGCATTAATGCAAGGGAAACAATAACAAATTCTTAGAAGCGTTTTGTCTGATAGATAAGAAAAACATATACATTTGTAATCAATTAATTAAAAGTCTTGAAAGTGGAAGGCCAAAATTCAAAATTTTCTTCTTACAAATTAGCAAACTTTAGTCCTGCTTCAAGGATACCTGTTCGCTTTTTCTTCCGACCTGGATACTGATAGGCCGAGCAGTTCTTATTGCCCCTATCAGTGAAAAAATCCC
>JBDSGZ010000010.1:0-3763 GCA_039918735.1 Ginsengibacter sp. | reverse complement strand
TTCCAATTTTCCGCATTCCATTGAAGCCCATTGTGGGTCTCTTCTTTTTTTACTTCAGGTGCGGACGGTGTGTCCCTCGGTTTGAATCCAGTGTAATCGTATTGGGTAAAAACAGGTTGTTCAATTTCCAGGGAATTAATTTTAATCAAATTATAATCAAGGTCGAATACATCGGCACTGAGCTCAAGCTTGTTCATAGAAACCAAAAAATCCTGCCCCTTCCATTGATCCTTTTGAAAAATTTTAAAATGATTCAGTTCCACTTCACCCAGGCTTAGCTGAATGGACGATGAACTCGAATCTTTCTTTGGCTTTGACGGACCCGAAAAATAATCGACTAGAAATTGATAGTTCCACACAGAATCCTTTCTGTTGAGGTAGAGCACAGCATTATCGAGCCCCGCATACCCAAGCCTTATTTTCTCCTTAAAAAAAAACCAATCCGTGATATTTACTTTCACCGAACCGGCATATAACAGTGTGTCTTTATTTTGATCCAGCACGAGAGTTCCCTGGAGCAGCATTTTATTAAACAGGCTAAAGTCAACATGCTTAATCGTAACTGTTGTGTGAAGATCTTTCGATAATCTGTTGGAAACTTTTTTGACTATAAAGTTTTGAAAAAAAGTGGTCTGTAACAGCAACCAAAGAATAATGAGAAACGCGAATATCCCCAGCAGACTTTTAAGAAATATATTGCAAAACTTTTTCAGGGAAAAAAATTGTTGGCCAAAAATAAACAAACATAAAGACTTCCCTGTAAGGCGCAGGCTTCCACCAATTGATATCGAATGGCTTTAACAAGATGTTTAACAGGTTGACTTTAAAGTCAGGCACTTTATATTATCACGATTTGAAATTTCTGCTTAAATACAGCCAGGAATAAGTTCGTTTTTCTAAACACGAAGTTTCACCTCTGTTGTGTCTTCAATATCCCACCGCACCGTCCTCGCCGCGGTTGTCTGCTACTGCTTTGATTGTTTTATCCGGCATGACGATAATCACTTCAGTTCTTCCAATTTCACTTCGTGGTACTATTTTATAACCCATGTTCTCTAACTCTTTGATGACTCCGGGATCAAAACTTTTTTCGACGAGAACCTCCTCGGGGAGCCACTGGTGATGAAACTTTGGTTTATAAACTGCATCCTCAGCGGACATCTTAAAATCGATAATGTCCACGATCGTTTGGTAAACGCTGGTTGGTATTGTAGTGCCTCCGGGAGTTCCTACGACAATCCAGGGTGCGCTATTTTTTAAAACGATCGTTGGTGTCATACTGCTAAGCATTCTCTTTCCGGGTGATATTGAATTTGCCTCACCACCAACTGCGCCAAACATATTTGGTACGCCTGGCTTCACACTGAAATCATCCATTTCGTTATTTAACAAAAAGCCTGCTCCCGCAACAATCGTTCTGCTACCATAGCCTCCATTTAATGTGGTCGTTACAGAAACTGCATTTCCATCATTATCCAACACGTCGAAATGGGTGGTTTCTTCACTTTCCACATCAATTTTTCCTTCTCCAATATCTTTGCTGTTTCCCGCTTTACCTGGCACATAATCCTGCATTCTTTTTTGAAGATATTCATCGCTCACAAGTGTTTTCACAGGCACCTTTACGAAGTCAACATCTCCTAAATATTTTGCCCGGTCAGCGAAAGCCCTTCGTTCCACTTCTATCATTAATTGCATGGAACCGGTAGTTCCAAATTTCATCCCATCAATGTTTTTACTATCACCCATCTTAAGCATTTGCTCCAGGAGAATTCCGCCACTGCTTGGTAATGGAATCGTAACAATCGTATTTCCTTTATAACTAAAGACAATAGACTCACGCTCTTTCGCCCGATAATTTTTGAGGTCATCTTCAGAAATGATCCCGCGATCTTTCTTCATTTCCTTTACAATAAGACTTGCTGTTTCACCTTCATAAAATCCTTTCATTCCATTATCCCGGATTCGTTTTAAAGTATTTGCAAGATCTTTTTGAACCAGGGTGTCATTTTCTTTCCACGGCTTTTCTTTTACAAAAACCGGGATGGTCGAATTGAATTTTATAAAGTCATCCTTACTTTCATTGAAACTCCTGGCCTGTGAGGCTGAAATGGCAAAGCCGTTTTCAGCAAGATCAATAGCCGGTTGTATCAATTTCTTGAAGGGCAATTTTGCATATTTCATGTAGGCAAACATTCCTGCAACAGAGCCCGGAACACCTACTGCGAGCCTTCCGTTTTGTGACCAGTCTAATTGAGGATTTTCGTTTGCATCGAGGTACATGTCCCGCGATGCTGCGCCCGGCGCTGTTTCGCGGTAGTCGATGGAGATATTACGTCCATCTTTCAAATGTGCCACCATAAAACCACCTCCGCCAATATTTCCAGCGCCCGGATAAACAACAGCCAGCGCAAGCTGAGTGGCAACTGCAGCATCCACAGCATTACCTCCCTCCTTCAGGATTTGAACTCCTACCTGGCTTGCAAGGGCATGTGCGGAAACAACAGCTCCATGTTGACATTCCACAATCTTCTCCGTCTTGTAGTCAAATCCATTGATTGCTTTCTGCTGTGCGCATGAAACTAAGGTGCTGAATATGGCAAGAACCGACCAAAGCAGCCCTAATGTTTTTAACATGATGTTTTTTTACAAATCTAAATGAACAATTATGATTTTAGGAAAATCGCGCTAAGTCCCACGGCTGAAATTTCTATTATGTGGATAATCCACCGGGCAATCACTTTTTTTCAATTCAAACTTAAGTATACAGTTGCAAATACTTTCATTGTTAAATGAGGACAGCGTACAAACATCACTATTTTCAAATGCAACATTCTATCTACGGTCTCTTTCTTTTTACTTTTATTCCTCCATTTTCTTGAGCATATTTTATTTGCAATTCCAATACCATTTTCTTTACCCGCAAAAAAACTCTGCTGGCTTTTATGCCGGGAGAGTTGCCCAAAAATTTCATTGGCGTATTTTCGCACCAATAAAATCTGACATGCGAAGACTTTTTCTATTCTATTTCTTTTTGATTCCAACTCTTTCGGGGTTCTCACAATCACAGGAAACATTTACTTCCTCAGAAATCTATCAGCAAATCAGGAAGCTGAACGTGCTGGCCTCCGTGCTTTACATTGGCGCTCATCCGGATGACGAGAACAATGCACTGCTCCCCTATTTTGCGAAAGAAAAATTGTACCGGACTGCTTACCTGAGCTTAACGAGGGGCGATGGCGGACAGAATCTCATCGGGGATGAGCAGGGAATAGAGCTGGGGTTGATACGTACACAAGAGCTGTTAGCCGCGAGGCGAATTGATGGTGCCGAACAATATTTTACCAGAGCGTACGAATTTGGATTTAGTAAAAGTGCAGAAGAGGCCTTGCAGATTTGGGATAAGCAAAAGATATTGAGTGACGTGGTTTGGGTGATCAGGAAATATCAGCCCGATGTAATCATAAAACGGTTTCCTCCTGATAAAAGAGCGGGCCATGGACATCATGCAGCTTCTGCAATCCTGGCTAACGAAGCCTTTGAAGCCGCAGCAGATCCTAATCGTTTTCCAGAGCAATTTAAATATGGAGTGAAGCCATGGCAGGCAAAAAGGATTTTATGGAACACATTTAATTTCGGTGGAAACAATACTACTTCTGAAGACCAGTTAAAAATTGACATAGGTGGGTTTAATTCGTTGATAGGAAGGAGCTATGGAGAGTTAGGTGGAATAGCGAGAACGATGCACAAGAGCCAGGGGGAA
>JBDSGZ010000009.1:0-3909 GCA_039918735.1 Ginsengibacter sp. | reverse complement strand
GCCAGGCTCACAAACGATATTGAACTACTAAAAGATTTGCTTAGGTCTGGGATTTCAACTTCAATAGGTGTTCCTTTCGCAACTTTTCCCGCATAATTCTCAGGTACATTTACGGTAATCTTGAGATCTGATTTGTTTACAATTTTGATATAACCTCCCTGTAAAGGATTTCCGGTAAAAGTTTCTCCGACACGGGCAGTCACTTCGTCCACCACGCCGTTAACGTTACTGTACACGTTTCCCTGATCAGCTACAGTTTTTGCCGCGCTTACGTTTGCACGGATTGTCTTAAGCTGATTCTCCAAAGATTCAACATTCGTTTTTGCCTGCAGTAATTGCACTTCCGTGCCGATGTGCTGATCCCACAGATTCTTCTGGCGTTCGTAAATGGATCTTGCAAGATTTAATTGGGCCACGACGCTTCCTTCCTGTTGACGTACGGCCGTTACATTTTGCTCAGCAACAGAATTATCAAGTTTTAAAACAAGTGAACCCTTATGAACCTGGTCACCCACTTTTACATAAATGGCTTTTATCTGTCCACCCTGGTTACTCGGAGTGATATAGGAAATATTTTGTGCATCTACTTTTCCCTGGAGAACGAGATAATGCTTAAAATCCTGCAACTCAAGTTTGGTTAATGAGACAAGCTTTGGTATCTCCTTCAATGCGGAAGATGTATCCAGTACAGCGATTTCTTCCTCAAGTTTGGTAATCTTATCATCTACGTCGCTTTTTTGAGTCTTGAGCTTTTCCAACTGAGCTTTCTTATCATTCAATGCTCCTTCTCTTTCTTTCTTACTCGTATTTCCACATGAAGCGGCTAATCCTAAAAAAATGATACCCAGGGCTAGTCTTGTTATTTTTTTCATCTTATTCATATTAAATAGTTGTCTTTTAATTAAAGTTTTCCAGCGGCGTTTAAGAAATCAATTTTCGCGTTTATCGCGTCATACAGTGAGCCGTAGTAATTGTTTTGTGCGGCCACCAGGTCAGCCTGTGCATTGGAAATTTCCTGGTTGCTTCCCAGCCCCTGTTCGTACTTCAGTTTTGTAGTGTTGTACACCTGTTCAGCCAGTTCGATATTTTTTTTCTGATTGTCGAGAGTATAAATCGCGGACTTCATGTTAATCCTTGACTGGGAAATGTCATTGTCAATCGATGCCTTTAGCTGGTCAAGATTGTTCTGAATTTTCATCACGTTGAGTCTTGCAGTCGCGACTCTTGCGTTCTTAGCACCCCCGTCAAAAATTGGTACATTCAATCGTATCGCTATAAAGGATGAAGTGAAATAAGGTCCTTTAAAAACATCAAATTGCTGGCGTTGCGCACTCTTACTGTAATTTCCAGCGAGTGAAACAGTCGGAAGCTTGCTCAATTGGTATCTCTTCACATTGTATTCATTCAGCTTTATAGTGCTCTCCAATAGCTGGTATTGCTTGCGGTCAGTGTAGCTATAATCTTCATCAAGAATATTCTGTTTCACATCTTCATCGGATAACGTGTCTGATAAAATGAGAACATCTTTCTGAGGCATGTTCATCAGGAACTTTAACCCGGCCACGCCAGCATCAAGTTGATTTTGAGTCTTTAATTTTTGTGTTTGAAGGTTATTCAATTGCACCTGCACCTTATCCACGTCCAGTTTTTCTGCAAACCCGTTCTCATAAATAATCCTGGTGTCATGAAGCAACTTTTCGTAGTTCGCAATGTTGGCATCAAGGGTTCCTATTTGTCTTTTTCCAACTGATAGTTGGTAATAGATTTTGTACACGTTTGCTTTGATCTGCTCTTTGGTTACATCGGCGGTAAGCTCTGCATTTTTGATCGCAGCTTTTCTGGCTAGCAAACCAACAAAGACCTGTCCGTCAAAAAGAATCTGGTTGATATCTATGCCTGCATTTGCGTTGTATTTAGAACCAAACTGCGCTTCTATAATTCCAAAATCATTGGGAGAAACAATAGGATCGCCATTTCCCTTTTTTACATTCTCCTGCACGAGTACAGCGTAGGTACTTGCGGCGATGAAGTTTGGAAATGTTTGAACTGCAACATTAGGATTGTAGTTAACACTACCACTACCGGTTATTTGCGGAAACGCGGAAGCAGTAATTTCTTTGTTTTGCTCTTCCTGCAGTTTAATATCGATTAACGCGTTTTTTACCTGCACCGCATTTTGCAATGCAAAATTTACAGCTTGCTCAGCGGTAAAACTGTGAACTTTTGAAGCAGTGTCAGTTTGAGCTTTTGAGGTCAGGCTTGTACTCGTCAGCAATACGCTAAAAAGAAGAACAGCAAATTTTTTAGTTTTCATCATACTACGTTTTTATTCCTCTGGTTAAGCCAGTCGTTTTGGTATTTGGAAATGAGCTTGTAGCCTTTCTGCGTCGCGAGTCCAAATAAAAAGCACTCTATCAGTTGCTGCTCCAATTCAGCAAGGCTGTATTTATGTTTGGGAAATAAATTTTCATTGAATGGCATCATAATAATTTCAAGTCTTACCGCGGCTACAACATCCGGGTCGATCTCGGGCCTGAACAATCCTTCCCTTTGACCTCTTTCAACATTTTCCTTTACTACCTTGAAAAGGAAATCGTATTTGTGTTTTTTAAATTTTTCGTAGGTACGGGGATAATTTCTTTCTATATCAAACAGAATAGAAGGATTCATGTTCTCAAACATGGCCTGCATCATTTCCAAAGCCAGGAAGACTTCTTCAACTGCATTCTGGGCTTTTGCTCTATCCTGTGTACAACATCTTCTGTTATAGCTAAGCATGTCGCCGATCACTGCATCCACCAATTCATTTTTATCGGAAAACGAGTGGTATATTGTTTTTTTAGACACGCCAAGTTGTGAGGCTATTTCATCCATTGTCACCGATTTTATCCCGTATTTCCGGAATAGTTCGTCTGCCTTTTGCTTTATCCTGTCTCTAATTTCCATCGGGCGGCAAAACTATGGAAACTTTTGATGTGACCAAAGTTTCCATGTAATATTTTTTATGGATAGCCTGCTTTTCATGATGAGCGGCACATATCTTACCTTCACTCAATAATATTTCAACACATGAAATCATCAGCAGGATATCAAAGAGTCATCCAATATTTCTTACAGGGGTTGCTCATTCTTGGCCCTGTTTCCATCACTGTTTATTTTATTTACGTGGTGTTCGCAAGCATCGATAATATTCTACGACCGGTGATCAATATACCCGGAATAGGTTTTATTATTATAGTTCTCTTTATTTTACTAACTGGCTATCTAAGCTCCTTCTTTGTTATGGGCAGGTTGCTTTCTTTTCTGAACAGGTTTCTTGAAAAGACTCCGGGGATCAAATTATTTTATTCTTTTCTGAGAGATTTCTTTGAAGCTTTTGCCGGAGACAAGAAAAAGTTTACGCACAATGTATTGGCAAACGTAGACGACAGAGATGTATGGCGGGTAGGCTTTATCACACAGGATGATATGAGCAATTTTGGAATGGAAAATTATGTAGCAGTTTATTTGCCGATGGCCTACTCCATTGCAGGGAATGTTTATATTGTTCCGAAAGAGAGAGTAAAACCAATTACGCATATTAGTGCTGCGCAAACGATGAAATTTGCTGTGAGTGGAGGAGTTACTCAAACCGCCACCGATCTGCAGGACGAGCTAATGGCGGAAACTGTTACCGCATAAATTCAATTATTTTTCTTGAAAAAAATTCTCTTAATTTTTTTTCTCGTTTCTTTCACGAAGCAAGCTTTCTGTTGGGGATTCTATGGTCATAGGAAGATTAACTATTATGCAGTTTTTCTTCTACCGCCTGAGATGCTCATTTTGTATAAACCAAACATCGAGTTCATATCAGAGCATGCGGTAGATCCCGACAAAAGAAGATATGCCGTTGCTGGCGAAGCGCCAAGG
>JBDSGZ010000008.1:0-3374 GCA_039918735.1 Ginsengibacter sp. | reverse complement strand
ACCTGTGACCGTACGTTGCTGGCCGTAGGACAGCGAAAATACCAACAAGAAAATGCTTAGTAATGATAATGTTTTTCGCATTAGCTGATGAGTTTTTGTAAGTTAAATTTTTAGAGTTGCTTTATTTTGGCAAAGGACATTTGATCCTCCTACATCACCACGATGAGATGAATCAATATTACTTTCCACGAAATTAAAGTGAGAAAGCATTCCTTCTTTTGCCGATATTGTTTAATCAGTACCTTTTTCCGTATCTAATTTGCAGAATAGTCGGCTACTATATTATAGTCAGTCCCTGGTTTAATTGAAACCCAGGCATAAGTTGTGCCTTTTACTGACACAGGTGTGACAACTTGCGTAACTCCATTACTTTTTATACTGCTTATTTTCTTACCATTGTAAGAAAACGGTAGCATGTAAGTAATATCGTTAGTATGAGTTAAAGTAGATTTTATTTTGAATGAAAGCGTATTATCTATCCATTTGGTATCACTGAAAACAGCCTCATCTTTCGCGAGAAAAAAGTCAAGTAATTTCTCTTCCGTCCAAACTGGGATTTTTTTATCGTTTGCATAGTCCAGCATTTTCATTAGTGGCTTTTCGGAGAAGAAATATTCCGCATTGTGCGCCTTCACACTCACAAAAGAATAAACTTCATTCTCAAGACTCCTGTCTACAAGGCCTTTGAAGCAATTATAAAAACCCTCTTTATCGTCATGCTCCATATATTGTTGGTCATATACATTATTGAAGTGCTGGTAAACGTTGATCAGATCGCCTTGGGTATTTGCAAATTTCATAGTAAGCCCGCTACCAGTATAGTTGCCATGGTTGGTACCAAAGGCTCCGAGGAAATGCCCCTGGTCCGAACCATTATCATAATGCGAATAATTGCAATCCTGCAGGATTCCATTTTGCGCTTCAATCTGCGCCTGTGCCGAAAAATCCGGTGACCCGTCCTCGGTTTTACCGCACCAAACAAACCAATGATTGGTAACAGTGCGCATTGGTCCAATGTCGTAAGCAGTCTTCAGTTTTTGATTCAAATTCTTGAATACGCTATCCATCGTTTTCCAATCAGGGTTCGTTGCCTGTTTCGTATCATCAGGATGCCCGGAAATTTCGAACCCTTTATCTATCCACGAATGGATCCATTCTTTTGAAATAAAATCTACCTCTTTTACGTACAAGGTCATCTTCGCTCCCTTTGCATAAACGTCTTCAAATTGCTTCTGAAACTCAGCTTCCTTCGTGTCTTCGCCATCATTATTGAGGGTTACCAAACATTTTAATGTATCAGGGAAGTACCAAAATCTTGGCAAAGGTTTTTTGTATTCATTCATATTCTCAATGCCATGAGTCAGGAATCTCATCTGTTCATCTGCCTGGTTAATAGTATTTTTTGTTGTATCAACCCAGCCATTTGTAAATAAATCCATTGCGCGGATTCCGGTTATTCCATCCATTTCTTTGCCTGCATCACGATAATTGCCTTGACGGGTATATGAAATATTTTGGGGCAAATTATATGAGAAAGAAATGGTGTGACCTTTACCATAATTGTGTTTAACCGCCGCCGGGTATTCTGTTGAAGTAAAAGCGTCTTTATATAATGTTGCTACTTTCTCTGCACCTTTAAGCAGGTATTTATCCGCATTTACATGAAGTTGCAATGTTTGCGGTGTTATTCCATTTCCCATGCTGTTATTGGTCTCTATTGCGATATACTTAGCATCAGTAAGTTCTTCTCCAACCTCTATTCCAAATAAATCTTCCAATTTCTTACCCGGCTTGAATGCAATCAGGTTTCCACCATTCTCCACATACTTCATCAACATATCAGCTTGCTGATTTGTCACATCCATGTCCGGCAAAATAACCAGATCAAACTCAGTTAGCCACTTCAGCGTTACTTTGGCATCATCAACCGATTGTATCTGAAATTCATTAAATCCTTCCGTCTTTAAGATCTCGCCGGTATAGGGAGCATAACTTTTGTCACCAGCTAAAACAAGAATCGGGTTTTGCATTTTAGCAACCTCGGAACAACTGGTAAAAAATAAAATAATTATGAAAAGAATGGAATTGATTTGTCTCGATTTGTTTTTCATTTTCGTCTTTAATTTTTGTCAGACTCTTTTAAAATTTTCTCATAAACATGTTTCGCCTGGATATATCTTTCTGTCACCGTCGCTAAATCATTTGGAAAATATCGATTCCACTTGCCACCCGGTTTTATATTTTCAAGAATGTTATCAATCCAGGAAATGAAAAATTTAGCATCGTCAGCGTTAGCTCTCACTGGTTGCTTATTTACAGTAATATAAACAGGAGCTGTATGGGTTTCATGGCTTTGATCGTCCATTCGCCTTGCACATATCCAACTGCTTTCCGTGAAAGGCACTGTTGTTTCAAATACTAAAGGTTGTCCTGGCTTTGCATTTCCAGGAAGCGTCGCTATTACTTTTCCATTGCTTACGATTTCGATCCTTCCGCTCAATTCTTTGTTTGCTGTCCATTTAACTTCAACTTTGACTGAACCTTTATTTTTCTTTTTGATCTCATCTCCCGGGATATATTTTCCATCAATTTTCATTTCTAAGAATTCATTATGCGCATTGCGTGATACTACTGTTCTGCCTGCCTTAATTCCATTTATCCATTTTTGATAAGTGAGATCATCCTTTACCTGTACGTAAGTCAATAGAGTACCAAGAGGCTCGTTGTCATTGCATGGATAGTCTGTACCTGCTGCAAGACCGAGGCGAAATCCGCAATTCAATAACTTATAATAAGCTTTGATTACTCCCTCGCTAAAATAATTACCACCATTCGGTGATGTATTGCCAAACACATCTTCAGATACAAAATCAATGGTACCTAATGCAGCCTCTACGGGATAGTCAATCGGTATGCAACAGTTAAGTTCGTTTTGAATGCTATCGTTCAAATATTCCAGGTGCGCAAATCCCATTACGGCATTCTGCTTCTTTCCCCACTCCAAAATTTTGTAAGGCGATTCTTCCCAAACCTGGTGTGCATTATTCAACCCTAATAACACAAGATGACCACCAAGCGCCTGGTTACTGAAGTTGGAATATGTTGCATCCCAATGCCACTCAGCATCCCAGCGAATGATGCGGCCCGGAATTGATTGTGGTGCATTCTGCCCGTTTACTTTTGGAAGATCGCGGCTACTAACCTTCACTTCACCATTGCCCATATCTGCCAGTAAAGAAATAATGTCTAAATCGTTTGGCTGCATCATTTCTATCAATCTGTTTTCCGGTAACAGTATTGTTCCCTCACCGCAATTAAGGTGCGTATGAATGTCGCCGGTGTACCAATCTTTGGGTTCTGGTCTCGAATTTTTT
>JBDSGZ010000007.1:0-14988 GCA_039918735.1 Ginsengibacter sp. | reverse complement strand
AAGGTTGTTCTATCGACAGCATCTTTCCTCTGCAGTTCAATGAAAACATTATTCGTTTATGTTTATTTTTGATGGTAATTATGCAAGGTACTACCGATCAGCAATACGATGGCGTTATCAAAAATTGCAGGAAAATATTCGAAAATAAAACAAAGGATTACGGAACCTCCTGGAGAGTCTATCGAACCATCTCGATAGCGGATCAGATTTATATAAAAGCAAAACGCATCCGCAACATTCAGGAAAAAGGTGTTCAAAAGATTGAGGATGACATCCGGGATGAATTTCGCGGAATGTTGAATTATGCAATCATTGGATTAATACAGCTCGACATAGACGACGACGAAATTGAAGATCTTCCCGTGGCAGAAGCAATGGAGCGATACGAAGCAAAGACAAGCATTGCTAAAAAACTAATGCAGGATAAAAACCACGATTATGGAGAGGCCTGGCGCGATATGAGTCAGGATAGTTTCGTAGATCTCATCCTGGCAAAAGTTTTAAGAATAAGACAGATGGTTCAAAACAATGGACTCACTGTTGCGAGCGAGGGGATCGATTCTAATTTTTATGACATAATTAATTATTCAGTGTTTGCATTGATCCTGGCAAATGAACCTCCAACTTTTAATCAACACGCATTATGAAGATATTAGTGAATATATCACGGGTGATCGTTGGAATCCTTTTTATTTTTTCGGGTCTTGTTAAGGCCAATGATCCTCTCGGACTGTCCTACAAAATGCAGGAGTTTTTCGAAGTGTGGGGACAAAATCCCAGCCTAAAATCTTTGATGGACTGGCTTCATGTTTATGCGCTTCCTTTTTCTATAATTATGATCACTCTTGAGATCATTGTGGGAGTGGGAATTCTGTTAGGAACCTGGAAAAAGTTTTTTAGCCTTCTTATTTTATTGCTGATCATCTTCTTCAGTTTCCTAACTGGTTACGCAGTCTTGTCGGGCAAGATCGCCACCTGTGGCTGCTTTGGAGATTGTATCCCTCTCACTGCCATGCAATCTTTTATAAAAGATCTTGTACTGCTGGTGCTCACGTTAATCATTTTTTTTGGAGTAAAATATTTTGTTCCTGTTTTTACTTCCGGTTCAAATTTTATTTTTCTTCTTATTTCCACAGTATTGGTTTTGCTGCTGCAATGGTACGTCATGAGAAATATGCCTATCGTGGATTGTCTGCCCTTCAAAAGAGGCAGCGACTTGCTTGAACAAAGGAAGATGCCGGTGGATGCAGTTCCTGATAAGAAAGATTTTAAATTCATTTATAAGAAGGATGGGCAGGAGCAGGAGTTCACAAGAAAAAATATTCCCGATTCAACCTGGGAGTTCGTTAGCCGTGAAGATTTCATCATAGAAAAAGGGAAAAATAATGTACCGCCCATTAAGGATTTTTATTTAACAACTCCATCAGGAAATGATACAACTGAGTCGCTGTTGAGCCACCCGGGCGATTACTATCTCTTTTTTGTAAAAGACCTGGCTCAAAACACTGATCGCTGGCTTGATGATTTCACTTCAATATACACGATGGCAGGAAAAGCGAACACTCCGCTATTTATCATAGCATCGCAGCCCGCGGAGGCCGAACAATTCTTTAACGTGAGAAATAATTATTCATTATCCATACTTAGCCTCGATGCAACTGCTTTGAAAACTGCAGCCCGCACCAATCCCGAATTGTACCTGATGAAAGGCCCGATCGTTCTGAATAAATGGGGATGGGCAGACCTGAAGAAAGCTATCAGGTGATGAATAAAAACTGAAGTGCAGATGAACGGCATTTAATGATTAGTGTGTCGGACTTTTTGGTTAAGCAAGTTTAACAAGATTTAAAAAAGAAGAGAAAAAAGAATGCTTGAGTTTCTTGTCAAAAAGTTATTCTATGGTTTGCTGGTACTTGCCGGCGTGGTCACTATTGTGTTTTTTATTTTCCAGGCATTTGCTGATCCTGCAAGGCTTGTTCTGGGACAAACCGGTGACAAAGCCACAATGGAAAATATTCGCAAGGAACTTTATCTCGATCAGCCAACATGGAAACAATTCCTTCTTTACTTAAATGATGTCTCTCCAATCGCTATACATTCCAGGGAAGATATCCGTAAGAAAAATCTCCACGGCATATTCATTGGCGGTAATGAAAAGCTGGCTTTTAAAGTACCCTATCTGCGGCGCAGTTACCAGACTAAAAAAGAAGTAACCGTAGTGCTGATGGAAGCACTACCAGGAACAATAATACTGGCGCTTGCCGCAATGATTTTTGCAACAATTATTGGGATTGTATTGGGAGTGCTGGCTGCTGTAAAACAGAATACCTGGATGGATACCTCTGCTGTTTTTGCAAGTGTAATCGGCATATCGGCTCCATCTTTTTTTATGGCTATTATAATTGCTTATGTTTTTGGAATCGTCCTGCATTCTTATACTGGCCTGCCTTTCACAGGAAGTTGGTTTACGATTGATGAACGTACAGGCGAGCGTTATCTTGCGTTACAAAATTTAATTTTGCCTGCCTTAACATTGGGAATTAGGCCGCTATCCATTATAACCCAACTTACGCGGAGTTCAATGCTCGATGTGCTAAGCCAGGATTATATCAGGACAGCGTTTGCAAAAGGCCTCAGCAAAACGAAAGTTGTTTTTGGACATGCATTGCGAAATGCGATGAACCCTGTCATTACAGCAATTACAGGTTGGTTTGCCGAACTTCTTGCCGGCGCTTTCTTTGTAGAATATATTTTTGGCTGGAAAGGAATTGGCAAGGTGACTGTTGACGCTTTGGAAAAATTGGATTATCCGGTTGTGATGGGATCCGTTTTGCTGGCTGCAACGATATTCGTGTTCGTAAATATTTTAGCCGACATGCTGTACAGAATTATTGATCCGAGAATAAAACTGATTTCCTAAATGGAGCTGCCAATTAGCGTATCACAACTTCCTTAATTACTTTCTCTCCGAGCGCTTCATTCACTCTTTCAATGATCTTTTCCTTTTGATATAAAAGTTCATTTTTCAAAGGAGCCACAGTTGACGAAATAAAAAGTGTGGAGTTGATGATCTCGATCTTATCTGTGTAGCGTGCGATCGTTTTTCCCATAATTTTTTCCCACGCCTCTTCTATTTGTAAAGCCTGTACGCCTCCTTTTAACCTGCTTTTTTTCAAAAACTCTTTGAGTGCTTCCCCGATTGTAAATTCAGACATTGATTAAAGTTAAAGTAAATGAACATTTCTGCGTTTCAACTAAGCTCTATTATTTGAACTTGTTCTTCAAACTGTTGAAGCGCTTCTTTCAGCCGTTCAATGTGTGTGTCGGTGATAAAAACCTGCCCGTAGTTTTCCTTGCAAACATATTCCAAGAGGTTCTTCATCCTTTCTTCATCCAATTTTTCAAACACATCATCCAGCAAGAGGAGAGGAGGTTTACCAGTTGCCGACAAAAGCATTTCAAATTCAGAGAGCTTGCATGCAAACAAAAGACTTTTTCGCTGTCCCTGGGAAGCAGTCGATTTAAAGTTATTTCCATTCAGCAAAAAATCAAGATCATCCTTATGGATACCCGCGTTCGTCCGTTGGGTGATCCTATCTTTTTGTCTGGATGAAAGCAGCAGTGATTGCAAATTTTCATCATGCAACTGGCTGCAATATTGTACCGTAATGACTTCCTCGTTAGCTGAAATATTTTTATAAAATTTACTGATCAGGGGAATAAGTTTTTTGGTAAAATGCTGTCTCGTTTCATAAATGTATTTTGAGGGAGCCAGCAACTGCGCATCAAGTGCTTCGAGCACCTGCATGTCCATGGAAGCCGAAGAAGATTCACTTTTCAAAAAACTATTTCGTTGCAGAATTACTTTATTGTAGGTGATCAACTGTTGCAGGTATTCAGGATCTACCTGGCTGATCAATGTGTCCAAAAATTTTCTTCTTTCATCACTGCCGCCTGTGATCATTTGAATATCATCGGGCGCAATCATAACACAGGGAACCTTACCAATGTGATGCGAGAACTTTACATAAGCCACTTCGTCAAGAAAAAATTCTTTGCGTGACGATGGCCGATAAATACAAATGATCTTACTCGCTTTCGCCTCCGGCGATCCGTTCATACTCAATTCACCTTCCAATCGAAAACCTTCTGCGCCAAAATAAACATTGGCAAGATCAGATTTTGAAAAATAGCTTTTGGTAAAACACAAGTAACTTAACGCGTCCAACAGGTTCGTCTTACCCCGGCCGTTTGGTCCACAGATTCCTACAATCCTTCTTGTAAAATTGAATGTCCGCGTGTGGTAATTTTTATATCCCGTCAATGCGATTTTTGTAAAACTCATATCGATACGCAAGATACAAACTCTCTCCCCGGACTTCCGATGAGGCCGTGAAATTTCTGTTTTATTTATCTTGAAAACTTGCCCCGACTGTCGATATAGATTGTAGAAAGATCATCCGTTAGGGCAGATGAAATGCTGCAAATCACTTGTGCAATTCTTAACACAATACTTTTTTATATTTGCGCCCATGACAACAGAACAATTAAAGGATTTGAGAGACCGTATTTTGGTTTTGAGGAGGTTTCTTTGACGTCGGGAACCGACAAGAAAAAGTAGACAATGACAGACAACTCTCGTTAGCGCCCGGATTCTGGGACGATAATAAGAGAGCTACTTCTATTTTAAAGGAAATAAAGATCAATGAGTATTGGCTCAATCTTTTCAAAAATTTACAATCAAAAGTTGATGACTTTGCTGTGCTCTTTGAGTTTTGGAAAGAGGGTGAGGCCAATGAAGACGAAGTAAAAGAAGCATTTGATAATGCCTGGAAGGCAATCGAAGAAGCTGAGTTCAAGAGCACGCTGAATCAGCCGTCTGATGAGATGCCGGCGATTTTGCAAATCAATAGTGGTGCGGGAGGTACAGAGAGCCAGGACTGGGCCGAAATGTTGCTTCGTATGTACAGGATGTATGGTGAAAAACAATCCTGGAGTGTGACCGAACTGGATTACCAGGCCGGAGATGGAGCCGGAATTAAAAGTGCGACTCTTCAATTTGATGGTCCATTTGCTTTTGGTTTTCTCAAAGGAGAAAGTGGAGTACACAGGCTGGTGAGAATTTCCCCGTTTGATAGTAATTCCAGACGACACACAAGCTTTGCCAGTGTTTATGTATATCCATTGATAGATGACACTATCGATATAAAAGTGAACCCTGCTGATGTAGAATGGGCTTTCTTCAGGAGTGGTGGAAGTGGGGGTCAGAATGTAAACAAAGTGGAAACTGCAGTCCGGTTAACGCATAAACCAAGTGGAATCATTGTCGAATGCCAGCAAGCAAGAACGCAGGGTGAAAACCGGGAAAAAGCCATGTCAATGCTAAAGAGCAGGCTTTATGAGGAAGAAATAAGAAGGAGGCAAGAGGTTCAGAATACAACGAATGCTTCAAAGAAAAAAATAGAATGGGGAAGCCAGATCAGGAGCTATGTTTTTCATCCCTACAAAATGATCAAAGATCATCGCACTGATTTTGAGGTAGGCAACGTGGGCCCCGTAATGGACGGTGAACTCGATGGTTTTATAAAGGCATTTCTAATGATGGAAGCAGAGTGAACGAATCGGAGAACGAAATAAGAATGTCGTCGCTTTTTCATAAAATTGAATTAAATTCAACCAAAATTCTTTCGTTCAATATCCGAACATCAATATCCGTCCACTTACTACCAAATCAATTTCTGCCCCAAAAAAATCATGTAAACTACTAATGCGCAAGCAATAGTGTTAGGTGATGAATCGAAGTTAAAATGAATGGTTTTGCATGAGCTGCAACCTATCAATTGCGCAACAAAACGAGTCCTGATTTATATAAGTCTGGCTTGGAAACTTAATTTTATAAAATATTAATTTTGAGAACTATCGCTTCATGAGGTGTTGCACCAAAAAGAGGCGTTTAAACTATAACATCATATGCCGTCTATTCTGATAATTGATGACGAAAAAAATATTAGGACAACCTTACATGAAATTCTCAGCTTTGAGGGTTATAAAGTGGATGAAGCAGCCGATGGAGAAGAAGGATTGAAAAAGTTTAAAGAGAAAAACTATGACCTCGTACTGTGCGATATTAAAATGCCAAAGGTTGATGGATTAGAGTTCCTGGAAAAGGTGAAGGAGACAGGTGATGATGTGCCCGTGATTATCATCAGTGGTCATGGCAATATTGAAACTGCAGTGGAAGCTGTGAAAAAAGGAGCTTACGATTATATCTCGAAGCCTCCCGATCTCAACCGCATGCTTATCACACTTCGAAATGCCATGGACCGAACAACTCTTGCTGCTGAAGCACGCAAGCTGAAGCGAAGGATGAGCAAGGCACAGCAGATAGTAGGAGAGTCGCAGGCCATAAAAACGATCAAGGACACCATAGAAAAAGTTGCTCCTACAGAGGCTCGCATACTCATCACAGGAGACAACGGCGTGGGCAAGGAGTTGGTCGCACGTTGGATACATGAGAAGAGCGCCCGTGCGAAAGGTCCAATGGTAGAAGTGAATTGTGCGGCCATACCCGGCGAGCTTATTGAAAGCGAATTGTTCGGGCACGAAAAAGGAAGTTTTACTTCCGCTGTTAAGCAAAGGATTGGAAAGTTTGAGCAGGCTAATGGCGGCACACTCTTCCTTGATGAAATTGGGGACATGAGTATGAATGCACAAGCGAAAGTTCTTCGTGCGCTACAGGAAGGAAAGATTACGAGAGTCGGAGCGGACAGAGATATTAATGTGGATGTGCGTGTGGTAGCTGCAACCAATAAAGATCTTTTAAAGGAAGTAGAAAACAAGAATTTTCGAATTGATCTGTACCATCGGCTGGGCGTGATCATCGTGCATGTGCCTTCTTTGAACGATCGTCTTTCAGATATTCCCCTGCTGGTGGACAGGTTCCTGGAAGATATAGCGAACGATTACGGACAGCCTAAAAAGGCAATGGAAAAAAAGGCAATGGAAGCACTTCAAAAACACAATTGGACTGGAAACGTCCGCGAACTGAGAAACGTGGTTGAGAGATTAATTATACTGTCGGGCAAGTCGATTACGATTGAAGATGTCCAGGCATATGTGTTACCGAAAAGCTTATAGTATTCCGCAGTTTCTGTCATAGAACCAAATATATTTACACTTCAATTTTTTACTATGAAAGACATTTATTGTATCAGCGGCTTCGGCGCAGATGAGCGTGTTTTTTCTAAATTGAATTTTGGAGAAAACAGGGTGCACTTTATTCCCTGGCTCTTGCCGGAAAAAAAAGAAACAATCGCAGAATATGCAAACCGGATGCAGGAAAAAATCGTTCACGAAAATCCAGTCTTGCTTGGATTATCGTTTGGTGGAATGATCTGCATCGAGATTGCCAAATTCATTAAAACAAAGAAGATCATTCTAATTTCAAGTATCAAAACAATACATGAAATTCCCTTGTGGATGAAGCTTGCAGGGAAAACGCAGTTGTATAAAATATTTCCCCTGCGTTCCTTCAGATTGCTGGAGCCCATTCAGAATTATAATCTTGGAATTGAAAATCCCGGAGAATTAAAACTGGTGCGTGAATACCGTAAAAATATAGCGCAGGAATATACGGGCTGGGCAATCAACGAAATTCTGAACTGGAAAAACACATGGTACCCGAAAAATATTTTTCACATTCACGGAAGTAAAGATCATATGTTTCCCATAAGAAATATAAAGAGCAGTCATGTTGTTCCTGGCGGCGGTCATTTTATGATTATGAACCGGGCGCAAAATGTGAATGACATACTGAACGAAATATTATGACCCGGCAAGATGGGGTTATATGATTTCTAAAACGGTGGTAAAAAAAATTGCGTGAACACGTTGGCTTACACAAAAGAAGCCTGCTTACTTTCAGCTATGCACAAATTGCCCATCTACTAAAGCTGAATAAGCTTATATAAATACTACACAATAATATTTTACGTTAAAGCATAGAAATATATAATATTTCACCGGGAATTATAATCCTGCTACAGGGGCATGACCGTTTACAAAACTACTGCGCCTGATTTTGTGCAGCAATGCTAACTTATCTGCAGATGATTATACTTCATCAGAAATCCACCTCATAAAAGCCACTTTAAAAAAAAATTAACCATTAAACCCGGGGAAGCCAAAAACCGATAAGAGTAGGCAAAACACAAATCTAAAAAAATGAAAAAACAAATTTTTATTGCTGCAGCTTTCATTGCCGCTACGGGCATTACGGGTTTGCATGCACAACAAGCTGCCGGAAAAACAGCGGGCTACGACCTTAAAAAAGGAGTTAAGTGCCGTATAAGCAGTACATCAACAGGGTGTGACATTGTTTTTGAACATGAAATTAAAAGCCCCCGGGATGCAGCAAGTGGACTACCAACAGGCAAGAGGCAACACAAGCCTTTTATGTTTACTGTAAGCGCTTCTGATAATATGGTAACTGAAATTACGAGCCCAAGAGATATTGCAAGCGGCCAGGCAACGGGTAAGAAAAGTTCGGTAGGAATGGGCATGGGCAAAGGTTTTTATCAATGGATACAACCCTCTTTGGATAAACAAATGGTGTTTAAAAAAATTCCCTTTGATGATGGCGATGAATTTATTTTGCCGGTTGACAGCCCCGATGGAGAATATGAATTGGTACTTTCCTGGAGCTGGGGAGCATCAAACCAGGGAAGTGCAAAAAGGAGTTACACAGGAGGCCGTTTTATTTTAGAAATGCAGGGTGGAGAATTGCATGCCATCAATACAAAAGGTACCAGCAGCACAAATAAATAATTATTATTGAAACAGGAGGATTATATATACTGTTCTCCTTAATTTAGCGTGATGGCCATAAAATATAAGCACCTCTGATGTTTATTCGATGTACTTCTGCACATTCGCCTGTTATAATTAGATGCATCTTTTTGAGCTGACTAAAGTTATGATCTTGTTTATAACCGGTTTAATATTTTAAAGAATTTAAAGATTGCAATCATTGCTTATGTTATTCCGCCAGGTAGGTGTACTACTTTTGCATCTTTTAAATCACGAAACCTGTAACACTCTGGTCTCCCGACCAGCGGGACCATGTACCCAAACTTACTATCCTGAAAAGTGTTTCAACATTCCAAACTCTTTTGTGCCATCACGATAAAATCTTGCTTAAGAACTGGTTTTGCCGTTGGTCGAAGACGGCTCTCAAGAGTGGATGGATTAAGCTCTCAAAAGAAGCAAGGCCAACTACTAAGGCTGAAATTAATGCAGGAAGTTCCGTAAGTTAGTTAATCGCTGTTAAAACTAAATCAACAAGGTGATTGCTTTGTAGCCAAGGAATAAACCGAATATACACAACACCCATCCTAATGCCCGGATTATTGAGTTTACCGAATTAATATTTATCCGGTGTCGGTTTTTATTTAACAGAAATGCCAGGTAGAAAAACCAGATAATACTGCCAAGCGAAAGAAAAAATGCGTAAGATGCACTTAAGAATAAAGGGAAATGTTTTGGGAGCTGGGGTGCAGATAAAGATTCGTTCTTTTTAAATCTTGTTGAATCTATATGTAAATAAGAAAGCGTTTTATTTTTTAATGCAATGTCATCGCCCTTTTTGTTTATGGTTTGAAAACTATGATCAACACTTTTATCAAGGCCTCCTGTATTAAATCCTAATGCAGCTACCATTGAGATAATTATAAATGAAGAAGAGAGCCATCCAAGAAACAAAGTAGGATTCAAAAAATTTAATAAGAAGCCTGTCCAGAAACCACCTCTTTCTTTTTTTACATTTCCTGAAAATTTATTTTTATCATCGATATGCTCAAGATCAACTTTTGTTTTTGAAATTTTATACCCGAGATAGAGTAAAAAAAAAGTTCCTACCAATAATATATAAGGTATAAAAGGCTTGTAAGCTGCATAAAATTTTGTAAGACCATAAACGGCTGCAAACACATAAACAAAATCAGCAAAGGAAGCTCCTAAGGCTGCAAGTCTACAATACTTTATTCTTCCTTTAAGTGCATTAGAAGTTACCAGGATGCTTATGGGACCTGCAATTGGCATTGAAAAAATAAAACCAACGACTAAGCCAACAATAGATATCGTTATTAAACTATCTAACAACGTATTTTTTTTTAATGTTGCTTTATAAACATTAGCCGGGCTGCCTCTAAATCTGCAGCAGTGTCAATCTCCATACAAATGTAATCGGTAGTATCCACGGTATAAATGTTGGCTCCTTTTTCTGCCAGCTCTTGGAAAGCGGCTTCATAAAATTTATTTACGTTTTTTTCAACAACTATTTTGCGTTCAATAATAGTAAATAATTGTTTCAGCGTTTCTACTCCAAATTTTTCAATACCGATCGATTCGCCAATGGCATCCTCTAATTTCACCTCTTTACCTATTTCAAGCACTCTTCCATTTTCACCGACTTTCACTTTTATTTCTTCATCCTGCACATGATGTCTTTTCAATGCAAGGCAGCTTTCATATTCGGATGCAAGAAGTTTAGTTATTATTTCTTTATCGAAAATGATATCGCTATCCATTAACAACATCTCATCTCCCAATACACTTTCTTTTGTTAGCCATAATGAATAGATATTATTGGTTGAGCCGTACACTTCATTATAAATGAAGGTTACGTTTAAATCCGGATATTTATTTGAAACAAAATTTTTAATCTTTTCTTCAAGGTATCCCGTCACTAAAATAACATCATGGATATCGTTGGCAATAATATTATCAATTGTAAGTTCGAGAATGCTTTTCTTGCCGACTTTCAACAGGCATTTAGGAGTGTCATCTGTCAATGGCCTTAACCGGGAAGCAATTCCTGCTGCTAATATTACTGCTTTCATTTATTTTATCTGGGTTGAGACAAATGTTTTATCAATATTACGTTGAACAATCCAGGCTATAGCCGCAATGACATTAAACACGCCGATTATAAGCCAGAAATAAATAGTAAACCTGTTTATAATGGAGCAAATCATAATTGCTGTTATCTGTGCTGTAGGGCCGATATTAACCCAAAACCTTACTATTCCTTTATTCTTTTTATAATATTCTTCCGGTGTTGCGTTGACTAATCTTTCATCTTTCTTTTTAGAGGTAAGTTTTTCCTGGAAAGCCGAATAATCGAAATATCGTCTGAAGATCCATCTGTCAAGCCATTTATTTTTTTGGTTTTTAATTGTATTGTACTCCTGTCTAAAAGAATCCATGTCTTCTTCAAAGGTGCTTTTCCGTTGCAGTACATAATCCAAAAAACGGTTGCGGTAATAATCAACCATTACCGATTGTATCACATTACTGATCGCTGCCAGAAATAATAATAACCACCAAAAACTATGGCTGTATGCATGATCCGGATAGCCAATTCCTAACCCAACAAAAACCGCTGCCGTAGCAAGATAATCTGCGATTCCATCAATGATCCTTCCGGCATGTGTGCCATTCTTTTTCAGGCGGGCAAGCATTCCATCGCTGCAGTCAAACACATTATAAAACATGAAAAGGATAGCGCCATATATGCAAGCGTTAGGTAACCCTGTAGCATAAATGCAACCGGAGGAAAGGCCAATAAAAATAGCAATAATAGTAAGTTGATTAGGTGTGATATTCGTAGGGTAAACAATTTTTACCAATAGAAATGCGAGTGGCCGGTAAAAAAAGAGATCGAAGAACTCTTCAATCTCAGTCATCTTCAGCGATCTTTTATACTGACTGTACCAGCTCATTCTTCTTTACAATTGTTTTACCTAAGAAAGATTTAATCATGTTAAGCAGCAATTCGTTTTGCTCTTGCGTACCAATGGTAATACGCAAATGATTAAACAAACCATCTTCTGCCATAAACTTAACAATCATGTTGCGTTCGGTAAGATATTTTTTCAGGCCATCCTTTATTTCTACGGGAATTTTTACCAGGATAAAATTGGCATACGATTTATAGGCCTTAAACCCTTCCAGTTTATTAAATTCTTTTAAATAAGTTTCGGTATCTGCTATCATTTTATTGCGCATATCATCATAATATTCATTTGAATCCAATGCTGCAAGAGCAACCTGTTCTGATAAGCGATTGTAACCTAAATACCGGGCGCTGAACATAGAAAATTCCGCATGGTTATCGCCCATTAATACAAAGCCAATTCTTATTCCGGCCAAACCATAATATTTAGAGAAAGTGCGAATGATTAATACATTAGAAAACTCGTTGATGATATCTTTTAAAAGCGAATTATCCTTATTATAAAACACAGCATACGCTTCATCAACAACGACGACAGCATCCTTCATCTTGCGCAATATCATTTTCAACTGATCAATTTCAAGACGGTTACCTGTTGGGTTATTTGGAGAACTTATTAAAACCAATTTAGGCTTTTGTTCTTCATAAATTGTAAGCATTCCTTCTATATCATAGTAAAAAGAATCTTCCCCTTCTACAATCGGATATTCAATTTTAATTCCCTCTTTTTCATCAGCAATTTTTTTGTAGTACCACCATGAGTAAGATGGTATCATTATTTTATCTCCTTTGCCGATGTAACAATGCACAGCCTGTTTCAATATGTCCTCACCTCCATATCCAAGCAAAACATTCTTTTCAGAAATACCAAAATCATTGGCAAGCCTTTCAGATAATACACTTTTAACTCCCCTCGAAAAATCACGGGAATATTCACTCAGGTTCTTAAAATTATCTGCCGTTAATGCATTGAAACAAGCAGGTGCAGGACCATATTGATTTTCATTCCTGTCAAGATAAATGATACTTCCTTCTTTGTGCATAAATTAAATATTCTATGTTTTATTGCTTATAACGGCTAATCTTAATTTATATGAGATCAACCTAAAAAATCAGCGCGCTAAGCTAATTATAAAAGATGTAAAAAAGCGGTAAGATCAACGTTTTTAAAAACCTTGTTTTAGTCTCGTGTTGGCGCAAGCGTCCGTGCAATGTCATTTAGTTAAGGGTTAAATAGCTCGTCGATAGTTTGTAAATGTTTGATATTTACCTCTCTTTCTTTTTGGTAATGGCCTTGGTGGATGCCTGCCAGGCCTTACTGGCTCTACGTTTTTTATAAATAAATTCTGTAATTCTATAAGGATCTCAAAATTATTGTCGGATAGAATAAACAGTTTGAGTATTCTGTTTTTTAATGAAGCCCAACTTATATTTCGGTTTATTTTATATTCATAACGCCTGGACGCAGAAATTTCTTTTACTTCCTGTTCACATTGTTTTTCAATAATACTTTGCAAATTGGCAACGAATAATCCTGCGCCATAATCCTGCTCAATACATATTACTCTATGCCCGCTGAATATTTCCATCTGCAATTGATTTTTTTGTTTACCATAGGTGGTTTCAATTTTCCATCTCATAAAATATAAGCGGCTTAATTTTTTTACAGTAAATATTTTATCATCATAGAGGTTCGTAAGCAATACTTCTATTTCTCCATCAGGTAATACAACTTTTACCATCCTGATTTTAATTCCTGTTTTTAGTGTTACAATGTAACCATGCTCCCTTAATCTTTCAATTGATTCTAATGAAGGATATATAGTTGTTATTACATCAGTTAAATTACCTGCAACAAAACTTTTCACTTCATTGCTAAAAGTTGTTTTGCATCGCATTAAGAAGTGCCGGGGATTTTCTTCATTTGCGAGTAAATATATCAGGCTATAACTTGGGTAGCCGCGATCAAATAAAGTAAGACTATCTTCAGGTAAGTGTCTGATATGACTTGCTATGATTGCATTTTCGCTACATTTTCTCGGAAAAATATTTCCCCAAATAGTTAGATCATTAAGCACATCATGTATTTGCATTACCCTGGCCATTGGCACACCTCCAAACTGATTATCTGCCGATCCAAAATGATGTAATACTTCCGGCTTATTAACTACACTTACATTTGAACCATCTACCGCCAACAATCTAAAGCCTTCCCATCGCTTCACATTATTACCATAAAAATTATAGAAGTTTTTTATTAAGAAATCATTCCAAACACTAAAGAATATTGGTTTTAACTTCGCTCGTTGTAAACTGAATGCCCCTTTAGTACAACAAAGGCCTGGCTGTTCTAAACTTTCAAAAAATGATTGCAATTCAATGCTGAGACTTCGTTTAGGAAGATTAATCAATACCCCTATTATCTTTCTTAATGGCAACTTTCTGTCTCTTGAAAAGTCTGTAGAATCGAAAGTGAAAAGTTTTTTTATTTCAGAATCTTCTAAGACTATATTCAAAAAAGATTTTAACTCTTCGATAATTTTTACATTTGTATGAACCATTGAGTTTGTTTTTAGTAGAACACAAAGAACTGAAATCTTTCAGCTCTTAACTCAATGGTTTTTATTTGCTTATGTCTTAACTAAATGACATTGAGCTTCCGCTTGTGCTATCTAACACTAACATAACTCGACCAATCCTTTCATCCCGCAAAAATCTTTGGCACTGCTATACTGCCGTTCTTCTAGCCTCATTACAAACCAGCCTGAACAGGATTTTGATATATATATTCTCATGTTTTATCAAACATTGCCTGGTCCTAAATTTCAAGAGGCTCATTAGGTTGTTGCTCCCGAAAGCTTTCGGGACCAATCTCTATTATTACCGTTTTTCTTCCCGGCTCTCTTCTTAGCTAACACACCTAGCTCTGCTACCGAGCCTGCGCCAAAGAACTTTGTTTATATTTGGACGAAAAGGGGGACGCGAAACACGGACAAAAGAGAGTGGACCTTTATAATTACTGCTTATGGATAGAGACGGGTATAAGTAGTTCTTCCTTCTTTAGCAATAAATATGATCTCCAATTTCAGAGGAATTTTCGGATCGGGATTTCTGGCCAGCGAATGGGTCACGTTGCGCTTTTCATGAAAAACCTGGCCGGCGTGCAATACGTGTAAAGAATCTCCAAAATCCTG
>JBDSGZ010000006.1:0-5072 GCA_039918735.1 Ginsengibacter sp. | reverse complement strand
AGGCTTTTGAAAAGTGATGGGAAGCGTAAAAACTTCCCTCCTTTTAATTACTTTTCAAAACACAAAAAGAGTTTCCATTTAAAACTTATATTTGATAACAGCGTTGCGCTATAACATTGAAACCACCGACTTTTCCCGGGTTTTCCAAGCTGGCCGTCTTTTGGGAAGATACCCAACAACTCCAGTTTGCCGACAGTACAGAGTCTTTGAATGATTACTTCAACACAACAGATGGAAATTGGATAGGCGAGATTCCTGCTCGCGTTCTACCCGATTATTTATTATTTCTGACAGGCATAGAAAGTAGTGAGTCGTTGCAAGCAACCAAAATACAAGAATCTTTATTGTATCCACTACTCCCCGAACATTACGACAGAAACGCGGCACGGATACCATTGGGCGAAGAATTCAACATGCAGGAATTGCAATGGAGTGAGGGTCGTGAAAGCCGCATGACGTAGCGTAGGTAATGATTCTCTAAAAACTTAGTTTGCATTTCCTTTCAGCAACCCGGAAGATCACCGTCAGTGTTCTCCTAATTTATTCCATTAGCATTCCAGAGATCAATAATTAAATGCCTTGTTGATCACATCCAACAGTATCTCTCTTTTATCATCGGCGTATTCCCAAAACATTGCTCCGGCGAGACCGTGTTTCTTTATGTATTCACATTTTTCACGGATCGATCTTTCATCATCATAGGTGATAAAATATTTTGTTTGAGCATTAAATAAATAGGGTGCTTTCGCCACATCGTCCCAATATTTAATATATCCATTTTTATCTTCGAGGCTGTCTCTCAAAAGATCAAATCCCCCCGCACGAATAGGCTTTACCGTTTTTCGATAGAGTCCATTGTTGTCGGTTGTTTCCATTTCCCAGCCCTTTCCATAAAATCCAAATCCCACTACAAGTTTATCAGCAGGTACTCCTGCAGCGATAAAGGCTTTCACTGATTTATCTGTTGATTCCTGCGAAGTGTCTGAAGAGGAAGTATAAAGATTCGTGTGATGACTTGAAATCGTATTCCTGGGTCCTGCATAATCGTAGGACATCAGGTTCACAAAGTCAACATACTTCGCCACATTATCCATCTCTGTGTGCTCGATGTAATTTTGATGCGCCCCTACCGCCGTGGTCACAAAGTATTTTTTATGCGTAATCTTTTGAAGACTATCAAGACCCTGCCTCAATTCTTTAAAAAGCCTCGTATATCCTTCTTTATCTTCCGGCCTGAATTTATTATTATCACCTTTTAACCCTGGGTATTCCCAATCTATGTCCACACCATCAAGATTGTAATCAGCGACAATATCGATGCAGCTATAAGCAAATGCATGAGTGGAAGTGTCTGTGAGCACCGCATCGGAAAAGTTTTTACTCCAGGTCCAACCACCCATTGAGATCAGAAGTTTGAGATCCTTATTGCGTTTTTTCAATTCATTCAATCTTCTGAAATTGATAGTGTCCGTAGCAAGGTTGTGCAACCATGCACGATTGTTTTTCACATCCACAAAAGCATAGTTAATATGCGAAAGCTTATTGGGATCTAACGCATCAATTTCGGCTATTCCGCGAAAGCCACCCACGTATGCAATGATCACAGGCTTCTTGTCCTTTCGGTCCGTAGGTTTTACTGCCGAAATCAAAAACAAAGCGACGATTGTTATTGAAATGATCAAAATTCCGTTTTTCATATAATTAACGTTTAAGGGTTATAGCGAGGGCAAACTTAGGCTTTAAATGTGCTACAATTTCAGCTTCACTCCACCCTTGTTTAACATTCGGGTAATAAAAACGCACAACAATGCAAATAGCAAAGACTTTATAAGCCCGGCGCCTCCGGTAATGAATGGATCGGGAAGACTGAAATGGGTGATTCTGAATAGTGCATGTAAAAAATAAGGAATCAGGTAACAAAGCAATGTATCGGTTCCTGCGGGCCTGATGATATTAAACCAATTTGCTTTTTGGCTTACATCTGCAATCCAATAAATGACTGTGAAAGCAATTAGTGTAAAAGCACTGCAAAGAAAAAGCCAGGCAGGCGTCGCGCCAAGTTTTGCCAGTCCCCAATAAGGTCGCGTGACAATAGAAAGCACAATCAGCAATGCCGCAAACGCAACAAACAGGATTGTCATCTTAACGTTTTCGTCACGCGTTCTGAAATACCTGAACAGCCAGGAAGTTAATACGCCGCCCATCGTTAAACCTGTTAGTGTTCCTCCAAGTATGGGCGCAGGAATGATTGAAATAAAACTATGCCGGGGAATATATCCTGCGTGAGACACCATGCTAAGGATGCAGAAGAATATCCATGCTCCAAGTATCACTGAGAATTTATTTTTGGAAAAAACAGTAACAAGCCCGCTTGCCAGGTAGGCCCATCCGATCAGGCCCAAAATGCCCCACCACTGCGGCGAGAACCTGTTCATCTGCCCGTCTTCACCTCCAAGGTAAACGATGGCCAATACCAGTAGCGTGATGATGCCAATTGCTTTTAGCGCGAAGACTAAATACCGATTTGTTTTTGCATAACTATTCCAGATAAGTATAAATGAAAAACAGGAAAGAGAATACCATGCATAACCTGGCATACCCGTGGCTGCTGTATTTATCGTTTCTCCATTCACGAGAAATACACCCATCACCAGCAACGCAATTGTTCTTACGATCACATGCCAGACTAACTGCATTTCAGTGTCACCCTTTTTTCTGCGATTGTCCACCGCGAAAGGAAGTGACAATCCCACAATAAAAAGAAATGCGGGAAACACCACATCCGCGAGACCAATACCATCGACTCCGGGTTCTACATGCTCCAGCCAAAGGGGAATATCTTTCAATGATCCAAGATCGTTAACGAAGATCATGAGCACCATAGTGAGCGCCCTGACAATATCAATGGACGCGACACGCATAGGAGAAATCGTTTTTACCTGCGAATTTTCTATTGGTTCTTTCAGTTCAGGAAATGGTATCATGTTGTTTGGTTTATTTATTTAAGTGAATACCCCGAAATGTCAGTGGGAAGAATTCTTGGTAGTGTAAGTTTCACAGGGCTGAATTGATCTCCTCTGCCTTGCTCCTTGAATCAAATTTATTAATAATGAGGATACACACCGGGAAAAATGTTAGCAGGAAATAAAAGTGAGGTTACCCATGGAAAAATATTCAAATATTTATCCGGATTGAACTTACAGCAAATTGATTGTTACCTCGTGCAGAAATAGTTAAACACCTCCGATTCAGTTAAACCTCGTTCTATTAAAAAAATTGGTTTGGCAAAGATCAAGATCGAAGCGGTAGTTTTCGCGCTGTATTTCTTTATCAATCCTGATTTCGGGCGAACTAATTCTAAATATGTATTTTTGACACTTTTTCAACAGGCAACAAAACTTACAGGAAATTTATTTTCATGTCTCACAGAATAGTTACAAAAGTAGGTGTGCTCACTTCGGGAGGTGATGCACCTGGAATGAATGCGGCGATCCGGGCAGTAGTACGGACTGGGAATTTTTATGGATTGGAAGTCTTCGGCATCCTCAGGGGCTTCTCCGGAATGATAGATGGTGATATAATGAAGATGGAGAGTAAAAGCGTGGCAAATATTATTCAGCGCGGAGGCACTATTCTGAAGACCGCCCGCTGCAAGGAGTTCCTGACTTACGAGGGACGTGAAAAAGCCTTCAAAAATTTGCAGGAGTTGGGCATCGACGGTCTTGTGATCATAGGAGGCGATGGTTCCTTCAGGGGCGCTCAAACTTTCAGCAATGAATTTGACATTCCGTGTATCGGCCTTCCCGGCACGATAGATAAAGACATTTCAGGCACTGATTTTACCATCGGATTTGACACTGCGGTGAACACTGCAGTGGAGGCGATAGATAAAGTAAGGGATACAGCCGATGCCCACGACAGGTTATTTATCATCGAGGTGATGGGCCGTGATTCAGGATACATCGCGCTACACAGCGGTATAGCTACGGGAGCAGAAAATATTTTAATTCCGGAAAAGAGGACAGATATCGAAGACATCATAAAGGCATTAACGGAAAAGCGGGGCCGGAAAAAATTAGTGAACCTGATCGTCGTTGCTGAGGGAGAGGAATTCGGCGCGAACGAACTTGCAAAAATTATTTGTGAACGAATGCCGGAGCAGGAAGTGAGAGTTTGTATTCTCGGGCACATACAAAGGGGCGGCGCACCAACTTGCCTCGACCGACTGATCGCAAGTCGTATGGGATACGCGGCTGTAGAATGCCTGATGGAAGGAAGGTTTAATGTTTTTGTGGGGATTGTAAATAACAGGATGCACTACATCCCACTGAACGAAGCAGTAAAAAAGAAGCAGAGAATAAGCGAGGAGTGGATGAAAATTGTAAGAATTTTATCAAGTTAAAATAAAAGCCGGGAAATACTTTTTCCGGATCAACAGAAATCAATTCAATAAAAATCAAATCCTAATCTGGAATCATGTCACGTAACATCAGTAAATATATATATCCTCATATGGACAAGAAAGCGGCTATGGAACATTCGACCAAGAGAACGAAAATCGTCGCAACAGTTGGCCCTCAAAGCGACAGTTATGAAGCAATGGTTGATCTCGTGAAGGCAGGCGTCAATGTTTTTCGACTCAATTTTTCGCACGGTACCCATGAAAATAAAGCAGCAATCATTGAGAACATCCGGAAAATAAACTTAACAATGCCCTACAATATCGCAATACTTGCGGACCTGCAGGGACCTAAATTAAGGGTTGGAGAAATTGAAAATAATGCATTGGAAATCGCTCCCGGCGATATGCTGACTTTCACCAATATAAAATGTATTGGAACAAGAGAGAAGATCTATGTAAGCTATCCCAATCTATACAGCGACGTAGTTCCTGGAAATATCATCATGATTGATGACGGGAAAATTGAAGTGAGGGTAACAAGAGTGTTGCCCAATAATGATGTGGAAGTGGTGGTGCAAATCGGCGGAACTCTATCCTCAAAAAAAGGACTCAACCTGCCCGATACAAATATCTCGCTTCCTGCACTCACCGAAAAAGACCTCGCCGACCT
>JBDSGZ010000005.1:0-6697 GCA_039918735.1 Ginsengibacter sp. | reverse complement strand
AAAATTCCTGCAACTTCTAACCTGAGAAAGAAGTTTGTATCCACGCGGTCAAACCCGGTGCGATTGGACACAAATAGCCTCGTGCCTAATACGCTGACTATAAATCTTGACACTTCTAAATATGCATTGGATCCTGTAAACTCTTTACTGTCCTGGAAAGGCACTGACTTGCCGGACAGCGTTTTTGTGACTTACCGGGTGTTTCCTTTCAGGCTCAATTCCATTACCAGGCATTTCAATTATGATAGTGTAAGGTTCAATTTTGCAACAGAAAAACCTTACATTTTCAGAGGCAACCAGCCACAGAATAAAATCATTGACTTCGGCAATATGAATTACAACGGAAGCTTCGGCCGGGGCATCTCGTTCGGTAATAACCAGGATGCAGTTGTCAACTCTACTTTGAATTTGCAGCTCAATGGTTTTATCGGTGACAGCATTGAACTAACTGCAGCCATCAGTGATAATAACATTCCTATTCAACCTGAAGGGAACACACAGGATTTGCGTGAGTTTGATCGGATTTTTATGCAGGTGAAAAAGAAGGGATGGCAGGCAAACTTTGGCGACATCGATATCAGGCAGAGCCAAAATTATTTTTTAAATTTTTATAAAAGACTACAGGGCGCTTCTTTTATAACCGACAATCAAATCAGTAAAAATGTGAACAATTCATTTTTGGTGAGCGGTGCAATTGCCAAAGGCAAATTTACCCGAAATGTAATCACTGCGATAGAAGGAAACCAAGGCCCTTACAGACTGTCCGGCGCAAACGGCGAATTGTATTTTACCGTACTGGCCGCCACCGAACGAATATTTATTGATGGGCAACTTCTCACGCGGGGCGAAGACCAGGATTATGTAATTAATTATAACACTGCGGAACTAACATTCACTTCGAAGCGGCTGATCACAAAGGATAGCAGGATACAAGCGGAGTTCGAATACTCGGATAGGAACTTTTTAAATTCGATGCTTTATGCAAACGATGAGATCAACGTCAACAAAAAGCTTAAGGTTAGCATCAGTGCCTATTCCAACACAGATGCAAAAAATTCTTCCATCAATCAAACGCTTGATCCGGCACAGAAGCAATTTTTATCGCAGATTGGAAATAACATTGACAGTGCCCGTTATCCCAATGCGGTGCTGGATACATTTTCCGTAGATAAAATTTTATATCAAAAAACGGATACGACCTACAATGGCATCACAGACTCGGTCTACGTTTATTCGGTGAACAGGGATGATAAACTTTACAATTTGTCATTTACAAATGTTGGACTTCAGAAAGGCAATTATGTTGCTGTTTCGGGGAATGCAAACGGACGTGTTTTTATGTGGGTCGCTCCTCAGAACGGATTACCGCAAGGAGATTGGGAGCCAGTGATACTACTGGTGACACCAAAAAAACAACAAATTGTAACTGCCGCAGCGGAATATATTTTTAATGAACGAACATCGCTCAAGGCCGAACTGGCCATGAGTAACTATGATGTGAATACTTTTTCATCGAAAGATAAAAATGAAAATTCCGGAACTGCGGCAAAGCTGCAATATGTAACCACGCAAAATGTGTTGAAAGGACTAAAAGAAGGGTTGACACTGCAAACCACACTGGGCTATGAATTTGTTGAAGACAAGTTTAAACCGATAGAACGGCTTCGCAATGTGGAATTCAACAGGGACTGGAGTCTGCCATTCGATGCGCCTTCAGCGAGTGAACACCTCGTGACTGCAGCCACGCAACTCACAGATCAGAAAAATAATTTCTTTAAATATGGGTTTACCAATTATTCGCGGAGTGATAATTATAATGGCGTGAGAAATTCCATTGAGCATGCTATGGATATAAAAGGGTGGAAGCTAACCGACAGATTTTACATTACAAGTGTGAACAGCAGTTTACAGAAAGGCTCATTTCTCAGGCCCTCTGTTGATTTTTCAAAGATTTTACCGTCGATGAAAAATTTTAAAATTGGCGGAGGATTTTCAGCGGAGCACAACAAGCAACTCGATAAAATTTATGATACGCTGAATCCCATGAGTTTTGCATTTGACCTTTGGCAAGTTTATATAAAATCTGATGAGCAAAAGCTCAACAGGTGGGGAGTCACCTGGTTTACACGAACTGATAAATTTCCAATTCAAAAACAATTGATCACAGGTGATAAGAGCCAGAACGTGAGTGTTACCGCAGATTTGTTGAAGAATGAGCATCATCAATTTAAATTCAACGCCACATACCGTAAGCTCGATATTTTGAATTCGGGCATCACTACACAAAAAGCGGATGAGAGTTTGCTCGGGCGGGTTGAATATGCCGTAAATAAATGGAAAGGTTTTTTGAACGGGACTCTTTTGTATGAAGTAGGTTCCGGCCAGGAGCAAAAACGGCAATACACTTATGTAGAAGTTCCGGCAGGGCAGGGATACTACACGTGGATCGATTATAACAACGATGGAATTCCGCAACTCAATGAATTTGAAATAGCGGTTTATGAAGATCAAAAAAAATGGGTCCGGATTTTTACGCCAACAAACGAATATGTAAAAGCAAATTATATCCAGTTCAACTACACAATTGCGTTAAATCCGAAATCAATCATCAACCCGGAATCTAGTGGAAAAATAGTTAAATTTTTAGGCAGGTTCAGCAGTTCATCAGCTCTGCAGATTAATAAAAAAGATCTCGCAAAAGGTTCATTTGAATTTAACCCGTTCAGTAAGCAATTGTCAGATACGACGCTAATTATTTTAAATTCCTTTTTGTCAAACACTCTTTACTTTAACCGCACATCAACCAAGTGGGGACTCGATCTTACTCACCGGATCAATACGGGGAAATCATTGCTGAATTATGGCTTTGAAAGCAGGAAACTTAGGGATCTTACAGTCAAAGGAAGATTGAATTTTAATAAATCTATCGCAACATCTTTTACAAATAAATTTATCAGGAACGATTTGAGTACGCCTTCATTTGCCAACAGGAATTATCGCATTGAAGAACTTTCCGCCGAACCCTCAGTTAGCTACATTTATAAAAGTGATTTCCGTGTGAGCCTTATCTATACCTACGATTCCAAAAAAAATATAATAGAGTTGATGGAAAAGGCGATCAACAACGCCCTGACGGCGGAAGTGAGGTATAACGTACTTTCTAACGGCACCTTAAACGGCAGATTTACATTAAACAATATTAGCTACAAAGGGGGAAGCGCTAACAGTACAGTTGGATACATACTTCTCGATGGATTGTTGCCAGGCAAAAATTATTTGTGGAATGTTGAACTAACCAAACGGATTGCCGGAAATATTGAAATGAATCTGCAGTATGAAGGAAGAAAGCCAGGAGATACACGAATCATCCATACCGGCAGAGCTTCTATCCGGGCAATATTATAAAGTGGAATTGGACGCCTTGCAGGAATTAAAATCTATTTTTTTACTGGCCGATAATATTAATCGTGAGTGCGATCATTACAGTATTAAAAACGAAAGACAGGATACCGTGCAGCAAAGTCAATCGCCTTAATTTTTTTGATGTCACTTCTACATCCGAAACCTGGAACGTCATTCCAAGTACGAAGGAGAAATAAGCAAAGTCAAGATAGTCTGGTTTTTTGTCCGATGGAAATTCTAACCCACCTGCATGCTCATGAGGTTGGTCCTCGTCATCACCATAAAAAATATGGGCATATCTGATGGCAAAAATAGTATGGATGACAGCCCACGCAAAAAACATTCCTGCGACAGCAACGAATATGTGCCACGCCTGGTCATCTTTGAAATCTTTCTTTGAAATTAGAATCAGGAAAACAGCAAAAAAGCTGGCAAATGTTGATATTAAAATAGTGATGAAAATCAGCACCCTGCTTGACTCCTGTTTCCTGGCCTGCATCCTGATATCTTTGGATTCAGTAATGAAAAACGTAATCCAACTTAAGACGATAAGACAGAGGCTGAAAGTATCCCAGCCAATCATCACATGGGTCAGCCAGTCGAAGTTTGCAGCCCCGGTTAGGAAATATACCAAAGTACCAACGACCACGCAGATGAGCAGTTGTTGTGCGGAGTGTAGCCTCGTAAACGATGACCTGCTTTTCTCTTTTGTAATATTAGCCACGTGATTTCACAGCTTTTTGAAACAGCGATATTACTATAAAAACGCGGAGTTGAGATTATTTCTTCTCCCAACTCAATCGTTCTATTTAATGCGTCTATCTCTTTTTGGTATCGCTGAATTGGTAGAAAATTCCAAACTGAAAGACATTACTTTGAACTTTAGGATTGTCCTTCTCATTGATACTGGTTAAACCGAAGACATACCTCGCATCGAATCCCAGCCCTGAAGTGGTAAGATAGCCGGCACCCACTGGTATGGACACTGCGACAGTTTGAAAATTTTTATTCGTTACGCTTACATTTCCCGTCTTGGTTTTTGAATTGACGAGGAATCCCAGTTGAGGGCCAGCTTCCAGGCGCAACCCATCATTGACCATATATTGAAACAATACGGGCACGTTGACATAGTTTAGGTCTACTTTAATATCTGTACCGCTTACGGTTCTTTTCGCTCCTTCCAGCGAATAAATCACTTCCGGTTGGATAGCCCAATTGTGTGAAGCGTGAATATGTGCCAGAACACCGGCATGGAATCCGATCTTACTATCGTAAGAGGAGTTGTCTTCAAAGTGCAAAGAAGAAGCGTTTAAGCCGCCCTTAATTCCAAAATGTGTTTGTTGCGCCTGCGCTGAATGCAATAAAAAAAGTGAGAAGGCGAAAATGATAGTCTTTTTCATGGTTGTTTTTTTGTGCTGAATTAGTTAAAAATGAATTCGTTGTCTCCCCAGACAAAAGTCATACCTGTTTTTTAGTTCTCGTATTTATTAACTTTGCGGAAGAAATTAGTTCACCATGCAAGTGTCCTTTTCCTGGCCAGCAGGAAAAATAAATTTCATTTAAATATGGCAGTATTACACAATAGAATTTCCCAAAAGGAATTGAAAGAAAACCTCTACCGGGAAAATGAACCAAGAACTACGCTTTCTTTTTACCGCTATACACAAATAGAAGATCCCGCTACCTTCAGGGATGAGTTATATAAAAACCTTTTTCCTTTGAAGGTTTTTGGGAGAATTTATGTTGCTCATGAAGGAGTGAATGCACAATTGAGTGTACCGACTCCATTGTTTGAAGATTTCCGAAAATATTTATATGCGCTTCTGGGTTTTGAGGATACAAGGCTCAATATCGCCGTGGATGATGATGGGAAAAGTTTCTGGGTATTAAAAGTAAAAGTGCGTGAGAAGATTGTTGCGGATGGCATAAACGATTCTAATTTTGATATGAATAAAAAGGGGAAATATGTGGACGCTGTTTCTTTTAATTCCCTTACCGCCGATCCCGAGACCATTGTCGTGGATATGAGAAATCATTATGAATATGAGATAGGGCATTTTGAAAGCGCTATTGAAATTCCTTCAGATACTTTTCGCGAGCAATTGCCCATGGCCGTAAGTATGCTCGGCGATAAAAAGGATAAGAATATAATTATGTATTGTACCGGTGGCATCCGCTGCGAGAAGGCGAGCGCATGGATGCTTCACAATGGTTTTGAAAATGTGTTCCATTTGGAAGGTGGTATTATTCACTACGCCAACAACGCGATGGAAAAGAATCTCGAAAATAAATTTCTCGGAAAAAATTTCGTATTCGATGGCAGACTCGGTGAAAAGATCGGAACCGAAATAATAAGCCATTGCCACCAATGTGGTAGTCCCTGCGACACCCACACGAATTGTGCGAACGAAGGATGCCACCTGCTTTTTCTTCAATGCGACAATTGCAGAACTGAATTTGATTGCTGCTGTTCGGAAGAATGTAAAGAAATCTATAATTTACCTGCCGATCAACAAAGAGAAAAGCGAAAAGGTGTGAAAAATGGTATGATGATCTTTAATAAATCCCGCCAACGAATGAAAAACCTGTTAGTGAAAGACAGGAAATAATCCCGAACGATTCTCCCGACCTAAATTTCCGGAGATCGATAGCCCGCGTTTTTAGATTGCCCGGATTTTGACATTTCTTTTTGTCAGGTCATTATTAAAACAACAAACTTTGTATTAATATTGGGCCTTAAAAAACAGGCAATCAACCAAAACTTTCACCCTCTTTTTATTAAACTTATCAGAAAGAATTTACTTGGAGTTTTAACTCTGCTCTTCATTGGCACTTCGACGTTTGCTCAATTTGAAGGAGCCAAACAAACCTATTCAGCGCCAAACTTTAAAAGACGAAACCGCTAAACATAAGACTGTTGCGATCCTTCCATTTGAAGTGGCGATTACTTACAAACGTCCCCCGAAAAATTATGATGCGACTGCAAATAGTAATGAGGAAACGAACATTGCTAAAAATCTACAACAATCCATGTACACTTACTTGCTACGTAAGGCGGATAAATATACCGTGACTTTCCAGGATGTCGACCGGACAAATGCCTTGCTGAAATCGAAAGGGGTTTATGACCACATGGATGAACTTACCCAGGACTCTATCTGCAAGATACTTGGCGTGGATGCAGTGATTAAATGCAGGTATGTTTACGAAAAAACTGCTTCAGAAGCAGGCACCATCGCAAAGACCGTTTTGCTTGGAAGTTTGGGAAGCAAGACCGGCAGTGGAGCATTGACGA
>JBDSGZ010000004.1:0-4294 GCA_039918735.1 Ginsengibacter sp. | reverse complement strand
TTAAAATTACTCGGAATAAAATTTTTACTAATCAGCAATGCCGCGGGGGGAACGAACACCACATTCCAGGTAGGTGATCTCATGATTATCAGGGACCATATAAGTTTGCTTACGCTCAATCCTCTCCTTGGGAAAAACATCGATGACTTTGGTCCAAGGTTCCCTGATATGAGCGAGCCTTATAAGAAGAAGCTGATCGTACTTGCAAAAAGTATTGCAGAAAATAAAGCGATCGATTTAAAGGAAGGTGTCTATCTGGGCGTGACGGGTCCCACTTTTGAAACAAGAGCAGAATATAAAATGATCCGTATTCTTGGGGGTGATGCTGTGGGAATGAGCACAGTGCAGGAAGTGATCGCCGCGGTTCATTTGGGATTACCGGTGTTTGCTATGAGCGTGATCACAGATATTGGAATACGGGAAGAGCAAAATAAAATTACGCACGAAGAAGTGTTGCAAGCTGCTAGTGCGGCTGAACCAAAGCTAACCATGATCTTTAAAGAACTAATTGCAGCAATCTAAGAACTGGATGAGCTACAGCAGGCATCATAAAAAATACTTTCTCTTCAGGCAGCTTCTGCTGCTATTTACATTGATCAGTCTTGGAAGCGCTGCATACACACAGGTGCCCGGCATTATCAAAAGAATACCGAGGGAAAATAGTCCATCTGGTAACAGGGGCAATCCAAATCAGAAGGGCAAGGCGGGAAAAGACACCTTAGGATTTCAGCATAGGAATGATCTTGAAGATTCAATCACAATTTCCTATCGCTACCTGGACTCCCTGAAATCGCAAAACATTGATTCATCAGTGAGCGATTTTAACGAGCAATATAGTGTTCCGGGAAATTATGTCACGCTTGGCAACAATGGAAATCCTGCTTTCCCGGTATTGTTCACTCCATTGCTGAATGCAGGTTGGGATGCTGGTTTCCATGCGCTTGATCTATATAAATATAAACTTGAGGACACTAAGTTTTATAAAACAACAAGGCCTTTTACCCAACTAACTTATCTCCTCGGAAATGGCAAAGAGCAAGTAATTAAAGTGCTTCAAACCCAAAACATAAAGCCGAACTGGAATGCAGGTATCGAATATCGGTTGATCTCATCTCCGGGTGTTTTTCAATCACAAAATTCCAACCATAATAATTACCGGTTCTTCAGTAATTACCAGGGACCCAAAAAAAGATATGCGGCATACATGGTGCTTCTTGGCAACAAACTGGCTGTTTCAGAAAATGGAGGAATAAAAAACGATTCTTTCCTGCTTGACCCAAACATGAAAAAACGTTTCAGTGTTCCGGTCAATCTCGGCGGGAGTGTGGAACTGTCTTACACTGTCTTCTCAACCAAAGTAAATACAGGACTCGAGTATAGTAATTTTAATGCATTTTTCAGGCAGAGCTATGATTTTGGAATCAAGGATTCTATAATCATTAACGATAGCACTACAGATTATTTATTTTATCCAAAATTTCGATTTCAGCATACCATTAATTACCGCTCCTCTACCAATCGTTTCAAGGACACGCTCAAGAACATAGCCTATGCCGAGGGTGATTCGGCCATTTTTAATGATTGGTATAATTTGCAGCTCGATCCATCACATGGTCTGAATTTTTGGGTGCAGGATAAATGGAAATTCGTTTCAAATGATTTTTCTATAAAACAATTTCCTGAAACCAAAAATCCCGCACAGTTTATTGAGGCCGGGCTTCGGGTCGAAAATTTTACAGGAATTTTTTCTTCGTCACCAGACTCTCTAAAACCTGAAACAAAAAAGAACTATTACAATATTGTACTGCACGGTGAATACCGGAACAAAACAAGAAACAAAAAATGGGACGCTCTTCTCAAGGGAGAATTTTTTGCGACTGGACTTAATGCCGGCGATTATAGTGCTTACGCGACACTCACAAGACTTCTTAATGCCAGGCTAGGAGATGTGCAGGTCACATTTCAAAATGTAAACCGATCTCCCTCCTACATCTTTGAAGGAAATTCCGCGTTCAATTTTAACAATAGCCTCAGCACGAAAAAGGAAAATCTCACCGTGATAACTGCATCAGCAAATAATCCGAAGTTTAGTTTAATGGCAAGAAATATCTCGATCACAAACTACACGTATTTCAAAAATTATTACCAGGCCGATCAGTTTAACGGCCTGGTGAATATTACCCAAATCGCCGCTTCAACAAAGAACAAAGTTGTTGGGCGCTTAAACCTGTATAGTGATTTTATAATTCAGCAAACGACGGGCGATAACCCTGTGCGGGTACCTCTCTTTTTTACCAGGCAACGGCTGGCGTTTGAAGGTGTGTTCTTTAGGAACCTAAATCTAAGCACGGGAATAGATGTGAGATATAACACGCCATACAAAGCAAATAATTACTCGCCGGTGATGGGGCATTTCTTTCCCCAGGATTCTGTTACCATAAAAAATCTTCCGGAAGTTGGCGCTTTCTTTAATTTTAGAATAAAATCCTTTATGGCATTTATAAAAGCGGACAACCTCAATACCATTTCGTTCGCAGACGGTTTTGGTTTTACCAATAATGGCTTTGCCGCTCCGAATTATCCGACGCCGGGGTATATTCTCAGATTTGGAATAGTTTGGCGGTTTGTTAATTAGCGTTCCACTGAGCATCATAAGGAATGTTTTTAAAAAATTTAAATTGAAAAAATAAAAGTTATGAAAATGATTAAATCCGTTGTACTTCTTTTTGCGGGCCTTTTCCTGCTCCATTTTTCCTATGCACAGGCTTCCCCGGAAAAAGAAAATATAAAAGTGTATGGCAACTGTGGAATGTGTAAAAAGACAATTGAGGCTAACGCAAAGAATGCGGGTGCTACTGCTGCAGAATGGAGTAGTAAAACAAAGCAGCTCCTTGTCAATTATGATCCTTCCGTAACTTCTGGCGCAAAGATCCAGCAGGCGATAGCGAAGGCAGGTTACGATACACAGGATTTTACGGCAGACGACAACGCCTATCAGAACCTCGAGGAATGTTGCCAATATGAAAGGAAAAGTGTTGCTGCTAAAGAAAATAAATAAGGAAGAAAGCATTGCGCTCAGTGATGGCAAATCATAATTTTCGCCAATTGGAAAGTTTTATAAAGGCGTGCTCACGAGTTCCACTTCTGCAACCGGACTAAAAAGAAAAAGCTTACCCGTGGCATTTTCTTTACACATAAATCTTTTTCGTACTTTATTTTGAATGGTATAAGTTTTTCCACCTTTCACCCGGAATATACTCCCGGCCGGAAGTTCTTCCACAAAATAAATTCCTGGCGTTTGCACATCATACTTCTTAAGCACACGCAACAAACCTTGCTCTGCACATGAGCTTGCAGCAGCATTTCTTAAACTTTTTGCAAGCTCTTTTTCAATGTTCTCAGGAAATATTTTATTACTAATAAACCTTGCCAATATTTCTCCGAATTCTTTCTTCCATTCCTTGCCGTGAGGTTGAATGCGGTTCCCGTATTTTTCATAAGCAACCAGGTGACCAAGCTCATGCAATAACGTAATCAGGAATGAAAATTTATTCAGATTTCCGTTGACGCTGATCCGGTGATTTTTATCGTGAATCTTATTCCGGTAATCTCCGAGGATACTTTTTCTCTCCCGGGTAATGGTGAGATGCACTTTATATTGCAAGATGAATGCGGCTACATCTTCAAAGGAGCCCTCGGGCAGGTAAGCGTTCAATGCATGAAGTGGGGATTCTTTCTTAGGCATCCTGTTTCTTCCGTGAAATTTTCATTAGTTGTTTGACTTCAAAAAATGCATATACAAAATACAAGCCCATGGAAGTAAATAACGACGGCTTGTTCACTTTGCCCTTCGTGATAAAAACATACAGCAGCACAATAATAGCCACTATAAAAATTTTCAACAAGAGAGCGCCATAAATTCCTCGAATGAAGGCGTTGATGTTTAAAGATTTTAGTCCGCTAACGTGAATAGCCAACGCTGCAAGGCTCAGAACAAAAAGTAAAGCATTTGCGATTAAAAGAAAAAGAAGATCAAAACCCTTTGCCTGCAGGAACGATTCAAAAATCCAGACAAGCGCATTTATTAAAATGAAAGGAATAAAAATCGGTGCAAAATTTCTCATCATGTTTAGTTTACTTCTTATCAGAAGTCTCTTTGATTACCTGGTACAGCAGGCCGCAAATTATTAAAAGAGGAAGCAGCCACACGAACAAGGGGAAAGATAGCTTCAGCCATCCATCGGATTTAAAACCGATAAAGACCCCTAAGGCAATGCTGACCAAAAATTGCATG
>JBDSGZ010000003.1:0-10406 GCA_039918735.1 Ginsengibacter sp. | reverse complement strand
CGGCTGTTTAAGTTTTACCAACTGTATTAATTATTTTTTCCTTTAAATCTTCATTTTGAATACTGCCTGATATTTCAGTGCCATCGTTGATAATATGTTTATGAAATAATTCGTCCATTTTTTTGCTTTGTTTCTCATAAGCCGAGCATGCGCTGCACATACTTTTATGCAGTTGCAATTGTATTTTTTCTTTAAAAGAGATTTTTACCAATAACTTCTTTTCTATCAGTTCTGTTGCTTTCTTACATGAAAGCAGCATCCAATTCATTATTTTCTTCATACTATTATTCTTTAAACCAATGAACTTCCAGGCATTTTCGTAATTGCAGTTTAGCTCTGTGTAGTATCTGCCAGAAGTTAGTGGGGGTAATTTCTAATTCCTGACAAATAACTTCCCCTTTTTTTCCTTCGATATATTTTAAATTAATCGCTGCATTCCAGTTCAACGGTAAATCATTCATACATTTCTGGAGGCATTTCAGGAATGCCACATCATCCAGCAGATGTTGATCATCAGGCCACGGCTTTGGCCTCTGTTCCTTTATCCAACTCCCATTTGCATCAAAAAAAATATCTAAAAAATCTTTACCAGCCTCAGGATTTCTGTCGCTTTCATTTACAACCGGCTGACGATAAACTTTCCGGAAATGATCGGCAATTTTATGATTGAGAATAGCAAAAAGCCAGGTCCTCGGACTACTTTTCTCCTCAAATTTATCCAACGATTGAAAAGCGATCATAAAAGTTTCCTGCACCAGGTCTTCGGCGGTTTCTTTACTATTTGTTTTAAATAAAGTCCACGAATACATCTTATTGGAATATGCTTCCACCCATAACCTGATTGTAGTTGATGTAGTGCTTTTGTTCACTATCCGGCTTGATTAAAATGGCTTATTGCAAAAAGAAACAAATTTTTTCAAACTTATTTCTAAATTATCGTATAGGAAGGTTTACATTTCTTCAAGAACTTTGTTTTCTTTTCTTTTCAAATCATTTCTAATCAAATTCTAATGTTTCTTTAACGATAAACTAAGAGCAAAATGATATTTTTGAAGAACTAGAATGGAAACAGGTATGTAGTGAATTACATGCCTGTTTTTATAGTTTTCATGATGAAAAAAAGAAAAGTGAACAAGCGGAGGTATTCATCGTTAAGCAAATGGGGTTCCTTCTTCAATCTTTCGTTTTCGAGTCACGAATTGTTAAATAAAAAAATATTTGGAGTGGATCGTGTGAAACGAAAGGTATTGGTGATTGAAGAAAAGAATGGTTCTGATTCTCCATATATCATCGAACTGGATAAAGTGACATCGATCTCAACTGAAACCGTCTATGACAGTATAAGACCGGGGGAATTAGGAAAAAAGAGATTAGAAGAATTTCTTAAAGCCGTTCATTTAAAATTTCAATTCGGCGATGGAAGAGATGCTGTGGTATTGCCTTTTTTTGATAATCAAAAAAACGATATTTCGGATTTGCCACTGTTAGTAAAAAAGACAAAAAACTGGAAAATTATATTTTCAAAGATGGCTGGAACTCATATTGAAAACAATCCAAGCCCGGCATTACAATAAAATCTGACCGGTATTGGAAATGGTCATCGTGCATTAACCAGCAAGCTATAAAACCGCCGGTACAAAATTTTACGGGAGCGATCTCAGGCAAAAAATTATGACAAGCATTATTTTACATATCAACCAACTTGTTGTTCGAAAGACATTGTTGTTTGCAATGCAGTCATACGATTCTTTTATTTTCTGTTCATGCAGGCTGGAATCGCGCCATTCCTCAAATTTCAAGGACTTCAACAAGTTACCCCGGCCCTGATCTAAAATGCAGTTCCGGGGAAGTTTCACTCACTACAATCATTAAAAGTTTTGTAATGTCAGAAAAGAAAATTTCTGTACGTGGGATGATTTTATTTTCTCTCGTACTTATCAATATTGTTTTATTAAGAGCTGCGGTCATAAGTAATGAAAGATGGTTTTGGGCTCTTGCGATTAGTTTGCCTTTGTTAGTCCTTGGAATAATAAATGTGCAACAAAAAAAACATGCTGTTTTAAGAAACTTCCCGGTTGTAGGTTACCTGCGATATTTTTTTGAATCAATTCGCCCGGAGATACGTCAATATTTTTTTGAGTCTGATCTTGACGGAAAACCTTTCAGCAGACGACAGCGATCAATTGTTTATCAACGGTCTAAAAATGAAAAGCAAACAGTAGCTTTTGGAATGCAGGCGGATCCGAATACGCCAGGCTTTGAATGGGCAGCACATTCCATTTATCCAAAAAAAATCGAAGCAGAAGATTTACGTGTTTTGATAGGCAATCGACTTTGTATGCAGCCTTACGATGCGAGTGTCTATAACATCGGCGCGATGAGCTATGGATCACTTAGCAAAACGGCGGTTACCGCATTAAACGAGGGAGCGAAATTGGGTGGCTTTGCACACAACACCGGAGAAGGCGGCATTAGTGAATACCATCTAAAGGGAGGCGATTTGATCTGGCAAATTGGTACCGGCTATTTTGGCGGTCGTGATGAAAGAGGAAGATTTCATTCACTTGCATTTAGAAGAAATGCAATTCGGCCGCAGGTAAAAATGATTGAGTTGAAACTCTCGCAGGGTGCAAAACCGGGTCACGGTGGAATTTTGCCCGCACTGAAAAACACGGCTGAGATTGCCGCGATCAGGCAGGTGCAACCCGGCACAGTGATAAATTCTCCGGCCGCTCACGCCGAGTTCGATACACCCGAAGGCATGGTGCAATTCCTTCAACTGTTGAGAGAATTATCCGAAGGAAAACCCGTTGGTTTTAAAATATGCATTGGAGATAAAACAGAATTTATTGAGATCTGCCGTGCTATTAAATCCACCGGCTGCATCCCGGATTTTATTACAGTGGACGGAGGCGAAGGAGGCACAGGCGCCGCACCACTGGAGTTTACAGATTACCTGGGAATGCCCTTGCACGAAGCAGTTGCTTTTGTAAAACAAACCCTGGACGAATTCGATCTTTCAAAGGACATCAAAATTATTGCTGCCGGAAAGATCATTACCGGATTCGATATTTTAAAAGCCTTTTCATTGGGTGCCTCTGCCTGCTATTCTGCAAGAGGGATGATGTTTGCATTGGGATGCATACAGGCGCTGATCTGTGATAGCGACAGATGCCCGGTGGGAATCACAACGCAAGACCCCGCACTATACAGAGGCCTTGATCCGGCGGATAAACGCGTGCGGGTATTCAATTTCCATTTGAATACAATCAGGGCCACAAAGGAATTGATGGAAGCATGCGGGTTTATAAATATTGAAGCGATTCATGCATCGAAGTTTTTCAGGAGAATAGATGCTCAGAACAGCAAAAGTTTCGAAGAAATATATTTTAATAAAACAAAACGGGTAATTCAACAACAAAATTTTGAACCACAATTAAATTAAAAGAAAATGAAAAAGATAACAAACAACCTCGTACTAAGAAAAGACGATTACACCTTACTGACTTCCTATTTAAAAAGCACAAGGTCGCAGGCGAACTTCAACAGGAAGGATGCCGAAGAATTGCACGCCGAATTAAAAAAAGCCAAACTGGTGGATGCTGAGGAGTTTCCTCATGATGTAGTCGGATTAAATTCCAGGGTAAGAATCAAATCAGAAGATAAAAATGATGAGATGGAATTAACGATTGTGACACCGGATAGGGCAAATATCAAAGAGAAAAAAATATCTATTATGGCTCCTATCGGAACGGCTCTCATTGGCTTTCGCCAGGGGCAAAAAGTAAAATGGAAAGTTCCTTCAGGCAATAAAACATTCACTATCCTGGAAGTAAAAAACGACTATGAAAGTAGCATTGCCTGACAAACACAGGTCTCATTAAGGCCGTTGCTAATCCCGATCAACACCGAAAACGGGTCATTATATTTTAAACATCATAGCCATTGGATATGTGTTTTTATAATGGCCCTTTTCTTTTTTGGTAATTGAGAAAGAGAAAATAAATTTGGCAATTGCCGGAGTTAGAATAGCTAACTTTGATGATGAGTAAGAATGAAAGCAGCAATTCGGCAGGAGTCGAATTTGTGAAACACAAATCAATAGCAACTAATCCCCAACCCCGTTTTTGAATCATCGGAAACGAAATTGAGATATAACTTTTCATAGAGTTTAGGATTCAGGTGTATAAAAAATATAATCTCTTTATCAAACCAAAAAAGTAATAATCATGAAATTAAAGTTTCTGTCAATTCTATTATTTGCTTCTATTAGCTCATTAACTTCAAGTGCCCAGGGCACTTCATCGTCGTTCAAGATTGTCGGATATTATTCCTTCGACGCAGCAATGAAAGCAAACATTTCAGACTTTCCTTTTAATAGTCTTACCCATATTGATCTGTGGTTTGTTAACCCTGATAGTTTAGGAAATCTTAACCAGGACTTTGCCGCGCTGGCACCCTTCATTAAAGCGGCCCATGCTCATAATGTAAAGGTTCTCTATTCCATTGGCGGAGGCTCCTACCAGGGACAATACCACGCACTTTTAAAAGATGGGAAGAGACAAGAACTCGTAAAAAATCTTGTCTCAAAAGTGATGCAGTTAGACGCGGATGGAATTGATGTGGATTTGGAATCTGGCTATGCATTTGGCAAAGAAACAGATCCTAACTATGGTAAGTTCGTTACTGAATTAGCACAATCTTTAAAAGCAAAAAATAAACTCATTACATCAGCGCTACCGAGTTCTCCCGGCGACGTTGTAACGCATGATGTCCTGAATCAATTTGATTTTATAAATATCATGTCTTACGATCATACCGGCCCCTGGTCTCCTGATCGCGCAGAGAATCACGCGTCATACTCAGATGCTATGAAGGATGTCCATTACTATGTGAACACATTAAAAGTTCCAAAGGAAAAGATAGTGTTGGGTGTACCATTTTATGGACATGGATTTGGCCCGGCATTAAACGATCCGGTGATTGCATGGATGAGCTACAAAGAGATTGTTTCAACCTACCCGGGAGCTGAATGGGTAGATCATTGGCATTTACCGAATGGATATATTATGTATTACAATGGCATCCCAACGATCAAGAATAAAACACAATTTGCAATGAAAGAAGCAGGAGGCATTATGATTTGGGAGCTTGGGTATGACGTGACTGGCTCAAAGTCTTTGCTAGGTGCTATCAATGGAGCTGCGTCAGGAAGTAAGAATTGGTAAAACTGGATATCGGAATAACAACGACCCATTTTATATCCGCGGTTTGATTTTGCCTTTTGAAAACAACGATCTTGATTTCACCCTGAGGTGTTGGCAGTAGTATTTCAAAAAACAGGTAAAGTCTTTTTCATGAAAAAAGTCATTCTCGAATTTTTTTCTGATGCTGTTCTATTTTTACTTGTCTTCCAGTCCTGTGGCACAAAAACAATAAAGTCCACAAAAGATCAACGTCCGAATATTGTTTTTATCATGAGCGATGATCACGCATACCAGGCGATCAGCGCTTACGGAGACAGCTTAAATCACACTCCTAATATTGACATGCTCGCGAAAGAGGGGATGATCTTCTATCGGGCTTTCGTAAATAATTCTCTTTGTGCTCCGAGTCGTGCTGCAATTCTCACAGGTAAGTACAGCAACATCAATGGAATCAAAGGAAACGGCGATGAAGTGTTTGATAGTTCACAAGTTACCTTTCCCAAATTACTCCGTGGCGCAGGCTACCAAACAGCAATGATTGGTAAGTGGCACCTGGTTTCCAATCCGTCAGGTTTCGATTATTGGGATATTCTTCCCGGCCAGGGTGACTATTATAATCCTGACTTTATTGATAGTACGGGAACAAAAAGTGTGGACGGATATGTAACCGACCTGACTACTGACAAGGCCATCAATTGGATGGATAACCGTGACACTTCAAAGCCTTTCTGCGTGCTGGTATGGAATAAGGCACCGCACCGCAACTGGATGCCGGATCTTAAATACCTGCATGAATTTGACAGTGTAAAAATTCCTGTGCCCTCTACTTTTTTTGATGATTATAGTACGCGTACCCGCGCCGTTAGAGAACAGAAAATGGAGATTGCAAAGTGGATGTCGCCCAATTATGATCTAAAAGAAAATTTTGGTATTAGTGAAGCGAAAGAAAGATTGGATCAAAACTGGATAGGCATCTTTGGGCGCTTGAATGCTAAAGAGCAAAACGCCTTTATAGCAGCCTACGGTCCGAAAAATGAAGCATTCAGGAAAGCCGGGCTAACGGGAAAAGAACTGGCCCTATGGAAATATGAAAGATATGTGAAAGACTATCTCCGCACCATTCAATCGGTTGATGATAATGTAGGAAGGCTAATGGATTATTTAAAGAAAAATGGGCTGGATAAAAACACGATTGTGATCTATACTTCTGACCAGGGATTTTATCTTGGAGAACACGGATGGTTTGACAAGCGCTTCATGTATGAAGAATCATTTCGTACTCCGCTAGTCGTAAGATGGCCAGACGTGATCAGCGCAGGCAGCAAAACAAATGACATGGTTATGAACCTTGACATCGGCGAAACCTTGCTGGACGCCGCTCACGTTAACATCCCAACTGAAATGCAGGGAAGAAGTATGCTGCCAATTTGGAAAGGAAAGAGACCTGCGGATTGGCGCGGGTACGTGTACTACCACTATTACGAATCAGGTGGAGAACACAATGTCGCGCAACATATTGGAGTCCGCTCTGATAAATACAAGCTCATATTTTATTATGAAAATAAAGATTGGGAATTGTATGATTTGCAAAAAGATCCAAGGGAATTGAACAATGCTTATGATGTTCCCTCTTACAAAAGCATTCAGGACTCATTGAAAAATGAATTGCAGATGCAGATGAAAAAATTCAATGATCACATTTGATTTGAGAAAGTTGAAAGGAGATTTGTTTCACCAATTAAAAAAACAGTTAACCCATTAAGTAAGCCAGCCCGTCGGTTACTGATTCACATAAATCGCTCACTTTATTCTTCTCGCATATTAATTTGAATTGGTCGCGCATTACTTTGTAATCGTTGTGCATCGGGCATGGGTGAGAGGCCGAGCACTTACTCAATCCAAGTCCGCATTGATCAAAAACTTGCTGCCCATCGATCGCATTTATTACATTGATAATAGGTTGGTTTTTCTGTTTCGCTGTCATGTAAAACCCACCAGTGGGGCCCTTTGCGCTGTTGATCACAGATTCTTTCACAAGCGTTTGAAGCAACTTACCCATGGTGTGTTCACTGGCGTCGATGAACTCTGCTATTTCTTTGATACTGGTTTTATTTCCCGATTCAAATTTTGATGCAAGGTAAATGACTGCTTTAATTGCTGTTTTACAGGTGAGACTTAACATTATCTGGCGTTTAAAAAATCCCGGCCTTCGTCAGATATCATCTCAGGATTCCAGGGTGGTTCAAAGATCAGTTCAAGCGTTATTCCATGTTCAGGAAAGGCCAGTTGTAAAGCCTCTTTCGCCGAGTTAGTAATAGACTCTCCCATTGGGCAAAATTGTGTGGTGAGTGTCATTGTACAAAAGAGTTGTTGTTCTGCCTCACCAAAATCAATTTGATAAACCAACCCCAAATCCAAAATATTCAAACCTATTTCCGGATCAATGACATCTTTCAATGCCTCCAGGGCAATAGTGCATTCTGAACTATTATTCGTAACTACATTCATGGCGAAACAGATTTATGCATCAACAATTTTATTACGTTCCAATTATACAAGACTGATGTGATCAGCAATAGAAGTGCTCCTAATTGCAACACTACTCTTTGGTCAACTAAAATTCCCACCGTGAAGATTACAAAGCCGGAAATGTAAGCAACACTCATCCATTTAAATACAGTGTTGTTAAACAGGTCTTTGGGAGTCGGCGTTTTACGTTTGCCAGCCAGTTGATGGTAAACCTTGTTCCAAACTATAAAAGGCAACGTTTTAAAAGTCATCCCCAATATGATGGCAGTTATCCATCCAAAAAAAATGATGAATCCATAGCTGATAACCAACCTGGGTTCTTCTATCGGAGATAGTAATAGCAAAGCGATAATGACAATTAGAAAAATAATTGGCAACACCATCAGGATTACTGATAGCAATGAAATCTTCATTTGCTCATCCACTTTTTTGCGTATCCTTTGCCGGTAGGCGAGATAACAGAAATTAGCGAACATTATAATTGCGGCTGAGATACAAACCAGAGGAATAGCGAATAATATCCTGCTGTGGGTATATAAAAAAATAAAGAAGAATGCTAAAAGACCCGCGTTTAGTAATCCATAGATCCACCATAATTTTCGGGCGCTGTCATATTTTGAAATCAGGAACATTGGGATCAGTCGGGACCCGACTCCCATAACCAATAATAAAAACCAACCAGCAATGCCAATATGTGCATGCAACGCCAGATAATCTATCGAATTACCCGACAAGAAAGGATAGGTAAAATTGTAAACCAGCATGAGGCCTAATGTAGCAGTAGCCAGTAACCAAATTGCTGCCGTAAAAACAAAAACTGCATGTACGTTTTCACGTTTACTCCTCGACATACTCATTCCAAGATTCACCAGGTATGCAATGATGGCTGCTATAATTAATATTCCTCCCCATTGTGCAGGCCAGCTCATGTTAAACGTATAAAAACCAAACACCAATAATGGAATTCCAATTGCCGCCAAAATAAACGAAGCATAGGCAAGCACGTTACTATGCAATTTGCTTTCAACCATCACAGGCACTAACTGATGGCTTGCCCCAAGAATCATCATGGTACCCCAGCCAAGTGACATGATGTGCGTGATCGCTATTGTATGCGGTTGAAAATAATGTTTGGGAATTTCCGGTGCAGATAACAATAAAAAAAATGTTGCAACGAGGAATGCACCAGCGGCGTATGCATAAAATGGAATTACCACTTTATATGATGTGGTCTTCGTCGTTGCTATCGTTCCGGGAGCAGCAAACATATCAATCCTTGTAAATCAATAAGTGTACTTCTCCATCACTTATTTCTTTTATGCGGAAACTGAATTTTCGATCCTGAAGCTCAGGCAAAAGAAAAACAGGAATACGCTTATGGTAAACGAATAATGCTTTTTCTGCCGGCAAGGTTTCGAGAGCCTCGAGTATCGTATGCATGGGTTGGGGCATTGGCAATTCACTCACATCCACCGTTTCAAGGTTTTCACTAAAGCGCTTCATTATCTCATCCCATCCTTCTGACCAAGCGGCATCCGCAGTTTGTATATCGGGTATCTTTTCTTCTTTCTTATAAAAATAAGTGTTCACTAAATCATCGTTGACAACTTCAGAATAGGAGTCAAATCCTTGCTTGCCGAGAAGGTGCATCAAAGGAGTGGGTTCAAAACTATTTATAATTTTCAGCACGTTCCCTTTTTGCAGTTCCTTCACGTTCTTCATGATGAGATTCAACGGATCTTTCCCCGTTTCAATTGCCGGGCGGACATCAAGCTCAACAACTGTTTCAAAAGAAACATTTTTTAAAAACTCAGGAACCTGTCTTTCGACGTTAGCGTAATCTGTTCTTGCCACAGTTGCTTTATCAATGTCGAAACCCAACGGCTGCAGCTTATTAAAAAAATCATCCACGCTACATCCACCCAATTTGGATGCCATGGTAATGCTCGTTCTTCCGGCAATGACTCTCCGCAAAATTGGATTGCGAAGTTTTTCGAATTTATTTGAAATACTTACAATGGCCTCAAGCGCATCAGGATTATGCTTTAGCAATGATGCAATCTTAGTGTTCGCATTAATAGTCATGTTCATTCAAAATAATTAGGATACGCATCTATACGTACATCAACCGAATCGAAAATTTCTTTTGCCCTGGAAGTATCAGTCACCGTTTTTAATTCGTTCGAAAGATGCAATGTTGGCTCAAGCCATCTATGCAGTGCTTTATGATCCTCACCTTGCATTTTACATTGCTCAATTAGAATATTCAAATCATTAGATAAGTCACTGCCCAGGAGTTGGTAATTATCTATTGATGGAAAAGGCTGTACCCTAAACATACCTGCGGTAGTTTTCAACCGAATGACATTGTGGTTGGTTACGGAATCCGCTTTCCATTTCGCTCCATTGTTTAGCGACAGTTCTGTTGATGAAGCATCGTGCACGCTGTTACGATCAGGGGTTTCAACTTTACTTTGGTTTTGATTGCAGGCAAAAAAAACAGGGATGAAGAATAATAAGAATATTGACTTTTTCATGGTAAACAATTTGCGTGAAGGTGAATAATGAAGGGAAAAATCCTCAAACGACATCCTTGCTTCAATCTCACCTCTCCTATTTACCTGCCATCTTAAGCGCTTTGGGAAATAAAATATTATTTTCCAGGTGTGC
>JBDSGZ010000002.1:0-7689 GCA_039918735.1 Ginsengibacter sp. | reverse complement strand
TGAGCTTATAAATATCGTTGGGGTGAAATCATATTTTTTATTTAACCCAGGCAATTCCTGCAGATTTGTTAATCAGAAAAGAAGAGGAGGAAGCAAATTGCAGGTCGGGTAAAAACTCAATGAATCTCACAATTTGGATGAAATTCTCAACGCGCCGAAAGAAAGACGAAATTTAGAAACTTGACCAGGTTTAATGAGAATCATAAAATCTTGCTTAAGCGGGATTTTTTTAACCTAAATCAATTACTTTTGCCGCCCCAAAAGCGCATGTGGTGAAATTGGTAGACACGTCAGACTTAGGATCTGATGCCGCAAGGTGTGGGGGTTCGAGTCCCTCCATGCGCACACTCACAATTTATTTTCGGAAAAGGAAACTCTCCGTTCCCCGAACGGTGCAAAACAACAATTAATGGCAAGCGTTACAAAAGAAAATATCGGCGAACTTCATGATAAACTGACAGTAAAAGTTTCCAGAGAAGACTACTTCCCTTCGTTCGAGAAATCAATAAAAGAATACAGCAAAAAGGCAAACATTCCCGGCTTCAGAAAAGGGATGGTGCCAACCGGAATGATAAAAAAAATGTATGGCTCTTCTCTGTTCTATGACGAAGTAATTAAAGCAGTTGAGAAAGAATTGCAGGAATATTTAACTAAAGAAAAACCTGAAATTTTTGCGCAGCCGTTACCGATGGAAAGCGACATGCGAAACATCGACATGTCTGATCCCCAGGAGTATGATTTCTCATTCGAATTAGGCGTGAAGCCGCAGGTGTCGCTTGATGCGCTAACAACCGCAAAACCCGTGCTTCATAAAGTAAAGCTGACTACCGAAATGGTGGATGAAGAAATTGAAAAGCTGGTAACGAAGCATGGAGATATGAAAGATGCTGACGAAGTTACCGCTCCTGAAAATGTACTCAATGTGACATTCGAGGAGAGCGATGCCGAAGGAAACGTAATACCTGATGCAATTTCAAAGGAAAATTCAATCCTCGTCAAATATTTTGCCGAAGATTTTCGTAAGAATGTTTACGGAAAAAAGAAAGATGAATCTGTAGTGTTGCAATTGAAAGATGCCTTCGCCGAAAAAGAAAGGGAATGGATTCTTGGAGATCTCGGCTTAGACAAAGACGACGAAGCGGCTAATGAAAAATATTTCAAAATGACCATTAGTAAAATAGGATTGGTTGAAAAGAAAGAACTGAATGAGGAATTTTTCAAAGTTGTTTTCCCTGGGAAAGAAATCTCCACAGAAGAAGAGTTTCGTGCGACCCTCACTGAAGAAATGCAGCAGCAATGGGATGCGGCGAGCAGAAGTCAGCTGCATGACCAATTGTATCATATTTTACTCGATACGCCCGTAACTTTTCCAGATAATTTTTTGAAGCGATGGCTCACCGTAGGTGGAGAGAAAAAGAAAACTTCTGAAGAAGTGGAGGAAGAGTATCCGTCGTTTATCAATCAATTAAAATGGACGCTGATCAGTGATAAAATATTAAACGAAAATAAGATTGAAGTCAGTGAACAGGAATTGAGAGACAATATGAGCAGCGAGATCATGCGGTACTTTGGTCAAATGAATCTCGGCGAAGACACTACCTGGATTGACAGCTACATCGACCGGATGATGAAGGATGAAAAACAAGTGGACAGCTCATATCGAAAAATCATTACTGAAAAAATGTTCAACTGGCTGGACACCCAGGTTACGCCTGAAGAGAAAGAGGTTTCTCCTGACGAACTGCTCGCATTGCAGCGTCACCATCATTGACTAAATTGACATGCAGCGGGGTGAACAATTTGCCCGGCCCTTCAATTCGTTCATCGGCACAACTCATGTGCCCTTTTGTCTTATTTTTTTTGTTAGCATAATATTTGGAACTTCAATGCCGGTAAATTGCAATTACAAAAACTCCAATTATGAATTTCGGAAAAGAATTTGAAAAATACGCGATAAAAGACAGGGGGATTAGCAGCAATACCCTGAGCGGTTACATCAAACACAATGTAACAAACCTGACCCCAAATATTATAGAAGAACGACCGATGAATGTAGCAGTGATGGATGTTTACAGTCGGCTGATGATGGACAGAATCATCTTTCTTGGCTATCCTGTTACGGACGAAGTTGCTAATATAATAACAGCCCAGTTGCTTTTTTTAGAAAGCTCCGACCGGGGACGCGACGTGCAGTTGTACATCAATTCTCCCGGGGGCAGTGTTTATGCGGGGCTTGGGCTTTACGATACAATGCAATTCGTGTCTCCTGATATCGCTACTATTTGTACGGGAATGGCCGCAAGTATGGCAGCCGTGCTAATGTGCGCTGGCGCTGCCGGTAAAAGAAGCGCTCTCAAACATTCGAGAATTATGATGCACCAGCCAAGTGGCGGTGCGCAAGGGCAAGCGTCAGACGTGGAGATTACCGTGAATGAGGTGAGAAGGGTAAAGCAGGAACTCTATGAGATCCTTAGTAACCACACCGGTCAAACCATTGAAAAAGTTACAAAAGATAGCAACCGTGATTTCTGGATGACGGCAGAAGAAGCAAAGGAATATGGATTGATTGATGAAGTATTAGTTACAAATGCAAAAAAGTCGAAAAAATAAAGAACACTTCAAATATATAGATATGAACTTAAATAAAAAGGATATGCCACGATTTGAAGAAGAGGAGCCGGAAAAATCAACACCGGATAGTCCCATTGAAAAAATGATGGGAGGAATGATGATGTTTGATAAAAAATTTATTGAGCAGCGAAAGGTTTTCCTGTGGGGACCAGTTGACGATAAAAGTGCGAGGGATGTTACTAACAGGCTACTATTCCTGGAAGCTGAAGATCCTGGAAAGGAAATTACTTTTTATATCAATAGTCCTGGCGGAATCATTACGAGCGGAATGGTCATTTATGATACCATGCAAATGATATCTTCGCCTGTCAGTACGGTATGCATGGGTATGGCAGCCAGTATGGGAAGCATTTTGCTGAGTGGTGGTAAAAAAGGAAAGCGATACATATTTCCCCATGGCGAAGTGATGATTCACCAGCCAAGTGGCGGCGGGCAAGGAACCAGTGCTGATCTGGAAATAATCGCTGTGCAAATTTTAAAAGCGAAGCAGTTAGGAGCGCAACTCCTGGCGGATAATTGCGGTCAGACTTATGATAAGGTACTGGAAGACTTTGACAGGGATTATTGGATGGACGCCAAAGAAAGTAAAAAGTATGGTATAGTCGATGTAATCCTGGAAAAACTGTAAGCAACTTTTTGTTCAATATAAGTGTCATTTATACAATCTTCGACTTTGAATAGTTTTTCTACCTAATCAGTTGTAATTATGTAGGAAAAAAGGAATAGAATTTAAACTTGAACAAAGCATGGCCAAACAACAATCTTTACATTGCTCATTTTGCGGAAGAAATCGCGACGAAGTGAAAATACTAATCGCAGGCCAGGAAGGGCATATCTGTGAAAATTGCGTTGAACACGCTCAGGAGATTATTACGCAGGAAATATTTCCGATGCCAGAGAAAAATGCTAATTCTTCCAATTATAAATTATCGGTTAAAAAACCTGTTGAGTTAAAAAAGTTTCTTGACGAATATGTGATAGGGCAGGACGATGCAAAAAAGATATTAGCTGTCGCAGTTTACAATCATTACAAGAGACTGAATCAAAAAATAGATAGTGATGTTGAAATAGAAAAGAGTAACATCATAATGGTAGGTGAAACAGGAACAGGTAAAACTCTGCTGGCAAAAACGATCGCCCGGATTCTGAATGTTCCTTTTGCTATTGTGGATGCTACCGTGTTTACCGAAGCAGGGTATGTCGGTGAAGATGTGGAAAGTATCCTGAGCCGGTTGCTCCAGGTGTGCAACTTTGATGTAAATGCAGCGCAAAAAGGCATTGTTTATATTGACGAAATTGATAAGATCGCACGCAAGAGCGATAACCCCAGCATCACGAGAGACGTTAGCGGCGAAGGAGTGCAGCAAGGATTATTAAAACTGCTCGAAGGCACTGAAGTACTTGTGCCACCCCAGGGAGGACGGAAACATCCTGAACAGAAGTTGATAAAATTAAATACAAGTAATATTTTGTTTATATGCGGCGGGGCCTTTGATGGAGTAGACAGGCTTATCGCCCGGAGGATAAACACCAACGCAATCGGGTTTACCGTGAACAAAGAATTACAGGAATTTCAAAGAAAGAATTTGTTGCAATTTGTCAATGCCCAGGATCTTAAAGCTTTCGGCCTGATTCCCGAGCTCCTCGGAAGGTTACCAGTGGTCACGTATTTGAATCCTCTTGATGCTACTACACTTAGAAATATTCTTACGGAACCAAGAAACTCCCTCATCAAACAGTACAAAAAATTATTTGAGCTTGAAGGAATAGAACTTACTATTGAAGATGAGGTGTACGGTTTTATGGTGGAGAAAGCAATGGAATACAAACTTGGAGCAAGAGGACTTCGAAGCATTTGCGAAAGTATTCTCACAGATGCCATGTACGAGCTACCTTCCCAGAAATTAAAAAACTTTAACGTCAATCTTGACTATGCCGAACGGAAATTTAAGATAAGCAAACTCAGTCTGCTAAAAGTGGCCTAATCAATCCTTTTGATTGTATTAAATTTCTTCCACTTCCAAAGAACCCAATTTGTTGCAAGTGATACTTAAATCAATGGTCGATAACCCTTGCAATAAAAAAAAATCATTTTTATTTTTTTCATTTATTTTTACTGCCTGCTCATCAAAAAAGTTTTAAATGGTTGATGTTATCTTAGGCCTGCAATGGGGCGACGAAGGGAAGGGAAAGATTGTTGATTATTTCACTCCCGGATATGATGTGATTGCCAGGTTCCAGGGTGGTGCAAATGCAGGTCACACTCTGTATATAAAAGGGAAGAAAATTGTACTACACCAAATACCTTCCGGTATATTTCATGATAATAAAATTAATCTCATCGGCAATGGTGTTGTGCTCGATCCTGTTATTTTAAAAAAAGAATGTGAGTCCGTAGCCGATATGGGCGTTGACTACCGAAAAAATCTTTTTTTGAGTGAAAGAACTCATCTGATTTTGCCAACCCACAGAGCTTTGGATAGAGCGAGCGAAGCGGCAAAGGGTATTGATAAAATTGGCTCGACGCTGAAAGGCATTACCCCTGCCTACATGGACAAAACAGGACGTAACGGGTTAAGAGTTGGCGACTTGTTGAACAAAAATTTCATCTCACAATACATTAAGTTAAGGCTCAAGCATCAAAGATTATTAGACAATTTTTCTTTCGCGGAAGATATCACTGCCGTTGAAGAAGAATTTTTTGAAGCGCTTGAGTTTATAAAGACACTTAACATTGTCAATGGAGAATATTTTATAAATGAAGCCATTGCGAATGGAAAGAAGGTGCTTGCGGAAGGAGCACAGGGAAGCATGCTCGATGTCGATTTTGGAACTTTTCCGTTTGTTACTTCATCAAGTACGATATCTGCAGGTGTAAGCAGCGGACTTGGCGTAGCTCCGCAAAAAATAAAGGAAGTGTTTGGTATCACAAAAGCGTATTGTACCAGAGTTGGAAGTGGCCCCTTCCCCACCGAACTCAATGATGCGCAGGGAGATCTTATCCGGAAGCTCGGTAATGAGTTTGGAAGTACTACAGGACGCCCCAGGAGATGTGGATGGATTGATCTTGTCGCGCTTCATTTTGCTTGCATGATCAACGGTGTTACACAATTAGTGATGACAAAAGCAGATGTCCTGGATACCCTGGAAGAACTTAAAGTTTGCGACAGTTACATGATTAATAGCAAATCTTCAACAAAAATTCCATTTCAAATGCAGGGAATGGATATTGAGCCCGTTTATAAAAATTTTGCAGGTTGGAACAAAGACATCACCGGAATAAAAAATTGGTCTGATCTTCCGCCAGAAATGAAAGTGTATATTGATTACATGGATAAAACGTTGAATGTACCAGTAAAATATATTTCGAATGGACCCTCAAGTGACCAACTTATTGTGGCATCATGATTGTGGTTTTTGTTTTCTAAAAAAGCATTTTTATTTTTAAAAAACTTTCGATAATATTTGGCTATTTAAAAATCAAATTGAAATTTTACAAGAATAATCCTTGAGAAATTATGAAAGCAAAATCTGATAAGGAAAAAAAACTCCCTAAGGCATCCCAGGCAAAAAGTGATAAGCCTTCGATCAAAAAAGATGCATCTCCGAAAGATGAAGATGACGATGATGACGATCTGGATCTGGATGATGAAAAGCCATCGAAAGGAGCCAAAGGTGCCTCTTCTAAAAGTCGCAAAAAAGGAGATGATGACGATGATGACAATGACGATGCTGAGGAAGCAGAAGATGATTGGGAAAAGACTGACGATGAGGACTACGATCCCGATTTCGAAGAATTTGATGTACCAAAATCTACGTCGAAAAAAGCTGGTCCAAAGAAGGGGAAAGCAGCCGATGATGATTTTGACCTTGACGATGATTTCAAAGACCTTGATCTGTTCAACGACGGCAACGACGATGACGATGATGATGACTTCTAATTTTTAGAACGTTCTTCTCCGTCGTTGTTATTTATCCATTTGAAAAGAATATTCACATCTTATACGATTGCAGATAGTAATGCAATCAAAAATCAGGTGCTAAACTTTGGAAATAAGTTTAGCACCTTTTGTTTCTTAGACAGCCATGAATACAATTTCAAAAAATCGTACGATTGCATTGCAGGAATAGGATTAATCACAAGAACTGATAGCAGTTCCTCTTCACATCTCGCCCTCAATACTTTCGATTCATTTCAGCAACAAAACAACGATTGGATATTTGGTCACTTGTCCTATGACATAAAAAATGAAATCGAAGATTTAAGCTCTTCCAACTTTGACGGAATTGGATTTCCGGATATCTTTTTTTTTGTTCCTCAAATTGTTTTTATCATTGAAAAAGATCTGTTGAGAATCGGCGTTCTTTCCAACCAAAATGCGGATGATATATTTAAGGAAATGGCATCTTTAGTTGAGACCGAAGAGAGTGTCAAGACAATTCCTAAATTAAAAGCACGCTATTCAAAGGAAGAATATCTGGAAACGGTATGCATTTTAAAAAACCACATTTCGAGGGGCGACTGCTACGAAGTGAATTTTTGCCAGGAAATTTTTGCTGATTATACAAGAATAAACCCACTGGAAGTTTACCAGAACCTCGGTGTACATTCTCCGAATCCGTTTTCGGCCTTTTATAAATGCGAAGATAAATTTCTGATGTGTGCAAGTCCTGAAAGGTATTTAAAAAAAGAGGGCAGATTATTAACTTCTCAGCCAATTAAGGGAACAGCAAAAAGGATCTTCTCCGATTTCCAAAAAGATCTCGTTCAGAAAGAATCATTAAAAAGAAATAAAAAAGAAAGAGCTGAAAATACTATGATCGTTGATCTTGTGCGAAATGATCTTTCAAAGATATGTGAAGAGGGATCAGTAAAAGTTGATGATTTTTTAGAGGTTTATACGTTTCCACAGGTTCATCAAATGATTTCCTCAATAAGCGGCATTTTAAGAAACGATGTGAATAATATTTCTGAAATTTTCCGGGCCTCGTTTCCAATGGGTTCCATGACCGGTGCGCCAAAAAAACGTGTTATGGAGTTGATCGAAAAATATGAAA
>JBDSGZ010000001.1:0-2910 GCA_039918735.1 Ginsengibacter sp. | reverse complement strand
TCCAGCGCTTTTTGAAGAAAGTGTGATCGACCATGTTCTGTTTTTGCCTGTAATGGCATTGTACACCTGGCCATTAAAATCTATCATCACTTTCTCACCCGAATCACCAAACCCCCATATTGCTACTTGTTTATCTCGCTGCAGAACCATATTACTTTGAAATATTACCGGCAGACTTACAGTTGCATTCACAGTAAAAGAATAACCTATAACACAAAGAGCGACCGCTATTTTATTTATGAGGTGCATTATCATTTATAAGTGAAAGTTGTTTAAATGTGGTGATTCGATCCTATTGCAATTGGCGCAGGCTCCGGAAGATTTTTTTACAACAAGAAATAGAAAACTAAAAGTAGATTCTTGATAGGAGAAAACTTTTACTCAATTTATTCAATAGTTAAACTTTTTTATCCAACATAACTATCGGGGATATCTAAATCAAACTATGCGAAAAATAGCAGAGTTATTTTTTCAATTTGCTATGCGGGCTTACTGTTTGAGAATAGCAATGAAAACTCTTTGAACTTTTTTTATATGCCCGGTCTTTGATCACTGCTTCTTTATGAGGATTAATCTGTTTAAAAAAAACTCCTGGCGATTGTCTGCTTTAAACCTAATCGTTATTGTATTGATCAATTCATCGATTTTTATGTCACATAAATATTCCTGTTCCATTCTTTTTTCCTGCGGCGCGTTTGTTGAAATCCACTCTGAAAGCTTCGCCTGCCTTTGCCAAACAGAAAAGTCACAACCATTTTCTCCTACCTGGTAATCAGCAAACAGCCTGTAAGAACCGATCGGAATGTCCCTGCAAAGTATCCTTAGTCTTGAGTCGCTACTTACGGTAAACTTAAAATTTGGTCCGCCAGTCGGGTATATTCCCACCGCTTCCACGCCGATAAATTCTCCAATGGCATAATCAAGCAATTGAGGAAATAACACAAGGGTATCCGGAATAAATACTTTCGTATTTGCAGTTTCAGGAGAAATGATTTTCGCAACAGGCGAGTTGCTGTAATAAAAACTCACAGAAGTGTATTCGGCGAGTATGTTGTTATGGGCAGGGCCATGTTCCATCGAATGATAAAAATTCTTTTCGAACGAAAGTTTATCAGACAGGTAAAACCGGTAACCTCCTGTTCTGCAGAATGGCAGTGAATAATCCAATGCTCCATGTAAAGGCAGGCTCATTTTTGCATCCCAGCAATCCAGCAATGCATACCACCCGCCATTAAAATAATCTTCTGAGCCTGTGCCATGAAGCCGGTTCTCACCATCAATAACGGTTGAATCATCTCCCTCAAAAAAATAGGTCATACCCGGAGTAAGTCCCTGCGCCTGCAGCACTGTTCCGATAAAATGTCCTTTGCCTGTAGTTTCCAAAAACACATGCGGTTTACCTAAGGCAGGTCGCTCCGTCTGCCAGCTTGTATATAATTTTCCTTCCTTTTCCGGGTTTCTTTTTTCTGAGGTATAATACACTTTACTCTCTATGCGAATCGGCAGTGATCCCGGTGCTGCACGGTATATTAATTCTACAGTTGCATTTCTGTCAAAGGGCATCGGTATGTAGCAATAATTGACATTTCCTTTTGACCCTATTAACAGGCTTTGCATAGAACGTTTGCCGAAAGCGTAACCAAAAAAATCACTAACGGGACAATATACTGCCGGCATTTTTTCATCATCCCATTTGATTTTAATGTCAACGTTTTTTGCTATTCCTTCAAAAGCTGAAGATGGCGACAATTCGATACCCGTTATTCTTCCGCCCTGTTTTAAACTAAATATGGACCGCGTTTGTCCAGGCAACAAATCGAAACCTGACTTGGAAATTTGAAGTTTAGTTTTTCCAGAAATAAAATCTCCCGCTACTTTATTTTCTTTGTTCCATAATATCGAAATCCTCTCTAACGATTTTTGATCGTCCGAAGACAATGGCAATGAGAAGGATTTCACCTTAGTATTCTTTTCAAACAACCTGTATTGTATCTGGTGAAATCGTGTAGTTTTCGCACGGATAATTATCATGCAACGCTGTTGAAACAAAATAGGGAAATAGCAAAAGTTACCCCCCAACTGGCTGCCGCATAATGGCTCTGTAAACGGGAATACTTTTCCTGAAAAGAGGTCTCGGTATTTGATCGAAATTATTGGCTTCGTTGTATCATCAATATAAAAATCAAGCGTATCATCTGTGGGAGTTGGTGTCCAGATACGGTTTATCACTCCACTTCCTTTGATGTCAAGAAGCACCAGCGTACTATCCGGGTTTCGCCTTACAAAAGAATAGTTGCCATTAAATCCATCTTCGTTTCCACCAGTGGTATCATAGCTGGAAACCTGTGCCGATACTGAGTTGCTCCGGTAAAATGGTAGCTCCGAAACATCATATAAAGCCCGCAACTCATCCGACAACGTTACCTGTCGGTTGTAATTTTGTCTATTCTGGGATTGAGCAACTACATATAAATTCATGCAAATGCAGAAGAGCGCTGCAAGAAATATTGACCGTTTCAATGACATGGATTTTTTGGATAAAGATACAATTGGCGAAAAACATCACGATTGGATTTGATTAGTTAACTTCTAATCCATCTTTATCAGGCAACGTTGGAAAAGAGCCATGTGGCTCCGTTTGGTACCAGAAAACTGTTGACGCTATATCGTCTTGCAGTGGCAAATAACGGCCCTCGCTCCGCCATCCCAGTGCCTGTATGGTAACTTTCAGGTCTTTCTCAAAACGAATCGGATCTGTAATATGCCAGCGATACATGCCAAAACGTTGCATCACGTTATAATGTCCATCCCCGCGTATTACCTGGTGCAAGCCGGCATAGGCGTTAGAGAATTCAGTATATTCCAAAACCTCCGTGCCTGCGGCGTTTTTCTTCCTGGTATCGAAATCAT